>JBIIMU010000072.1:0-8691 GCA_044337845.1 Pirellulales bacterium
TGCTGCCGAACAGGCCGCTTGCCAGCGCCGGCAGCATGTCCGCTCCCACGAGAGTCCCGTCGACGAACTCCAGCCCGAGAAAGTTCGCGGCGGTGTCGGCGTCGGGCACGAAACTGGCACTCCCGGCGTTGATCCCCTGGAAGCCGGCGCCGTCGGCGACCAGGGCATCGAGCACGAGGCCCGTCAGGAACTGGTCGGGGCCGAGCGTGAAGGTGAGGAAGTCCCGGAGGTCACCACCGGGCTGCGACAGCGATCCGCTGACCACGTTCGCCCCGCTCGAAAACCCGACGACCGTGGGGGCGAGGGGGTCCGACGACAGGTCGCCTGCCAGCGCCTCGTTCCACACGACGCCGGCACGAGCGGGGCACGTCGCTCCGATGAAGAGCGCCATCACGAGAGCCAGGCCGGTTGGCCGCAGTGCACCGTGCATGATTCGCGACGTGACCTGGGGTGATTTCCGGGGTGATTCGCCACGCCGCTGCGGGCATCACGCTTGGGCTCGATCGGTTGCATGCATTGTGGCCGCCCACCCGCGGCGTGCAAGCCGGTGGTCGCCCCGCACACGGGCCCCGCGGCTCGGGTGCCCGGCCGCTCGCGGGCGCATGCCTTGACGGCCCTGCGGGCCTGGTGTATTAGTGCATTAATACACTAGCCATGGGCGGCCCCGCTCCGTCAGCCATGCCTCGCGCCACGCCCCTGTTCGTCGTCCACGCCTCGTCCGGGGTGCCGATCTACCGGCAGCTCGTCGACCAGGTGGGGGCGCTCGTGGCCGGCGGCCGGCTGCGGCCCGGGGACGTGGTGCCGAGCGTGCGGCAGGTCGCGACGGCCCTCGGCATCAACCCGATGACGGTGTCGAAGGCCTGGGGGCGGCTCGAGGCCGACGGCCTGCTCATCCGCGATCGCGGCCGCGGCATGGTGGTGGCGGCGCGGCGCGAGACCGGCTCGCTCGCCGACCGCCGCGCGGAGGTGCAGCCGCTCGTCGATCGCGCGGTCACCCACGCCCTCCACCTCGGGCTCACGCCCGCGCAGCTCGTGGCCCTGGTCCGGGAATCCCTCGAGGAGCATCGCGCATGCACGACTCGCCCTTCGTGATCGACTCCGTCGGCCTCGTGAAGCGGTTCGGCCCGCGGACGGTGCTCGATGGCGTGACGCTCCGGGTGCCGCACGGGCAGGTGATCGGCCTGTTGGGCCTCAACGGCTCGGGGAAGAGCACGCTCATCAAGTGCCTGCTGGGCCTGCTTCGGCCCGACGCCGGCACGGCTGCCCTTCTCGGCACCGATTCGTGGCAGCTCGCCGCCCGGGAGAAGTCGCTCATCGGCTACGTGCCCCAGGAGACCACGCTCTATCCCTGGCTCACGGTGCGGCAGACGGTGGCCTACGTGTCGAGCTTCTATTCGCGGTGGGATCGGGCGTGGGGCGAGGAGCTCATCCGCCGCTGGGATCTGCCGCTCAGCCATCGCGTGGGCCCGCTCTCGGTGGGCCAGAGGCAGAAGCTGGCGCTCGTCCTGGCGCTCGGCCACCGGCCCGAGGTGCTGATCCTCGACGAGCCGGTGGCGAGCCTCGACCCGGTCGCCCGGCGGTGGTTCCTGGAGACGGTGCTCGAGACCGTCGCCGACGGCGTGGGCACCGTGCTCTTCTCGACCCACATCACCTCCGACCTGGAACGAATCGCCTCGCACGTGGCGCTCCTTCGCGACGGCCGGCTCGAGTTTCACGACGAGATCGACGCCCTCAAGGAGCGGATCAAGCGGCTGCGGATCACGGCCCCGGCCGACCTGCCCCGCGACCTCCGGCTCCCGGGCGCGCTCCACGCGACGGTGAGCGGCAGCCAGGCGATCGTGACCGTCGACGGCGTGGACGAGCGGCTCCTCACCGACGTCCGCGAGCGGTTCGCGGCCGACGTGATCGTGGACGACCTGAACCTCGAGGAGATCTTTCTCGAACTTCACGACGCCGAGTCGGCCGCGGCAGCCGTGGGGAGGTGATCGAGATGGCATCCCTGCGACGGCTCATGCTGGTGCTCCTGGCCATGCTCTCGCGGCCGTGGACCTGGCTCATGCTCGCGTTCTGGGTTCTGTGGCCGGTCCTCTCGCTCGTGTCGCACGTGATGACGCGGTCGGCCACACTGACGCCCGTCGCCGTCGTGTCCGGCCCCACGGTGCCGCCCAATGGTGGGGCCGACGTCCGCGAGGACCAGTTGGCGACGATCACAGACTGGCATGCCCTGTGGACGCGCCAGTTCGTGGCGGCTCCGGGCGGAGGCTCCACGCTCGTCGAGGCGGATAGGGACCGCAGTGAACGACTCGGCCACTGGGACATCCTCGACCGGCTCCCGGCGCTCGAGCGGCTCTGGATGACCGCGCCCGATGTGCTCTCGGAAGCGGGCTGGCCGCGGATCGGCGACCGCGCACGGCTTGAGCTCCTGTCGCTGCAGAACGTCGGCACGTGCTACGCCGTGGGTGACGATGGCTTCGCCAGCGATGGCCGCGAGGCGCTCTCGCGGCTGACCCGCCTCCAGCACCTCGAACTCCGTGGCACGGGCCTCGACGCAGGAATCCTCCTGCCGCCGCTACCCACACTCGAAGCCTGCGGCATCGGCTGGAGACACCTCGAGGAGAATCTGAAAACGCTCGCCGCGGGCTCGCCCCGGTTGCACTCGCTCGCGATCGAGACCTTTCCAGAGTTTCAGTTCACGCCCGGCATGCTCGCCGCGCTCCGGCAGATGCCGGCGCTCCGCACGGTCTTCGTCGCCGCGGCGGTTCGGCCCGACGACGAGCCGGCGATGGCCCGCCAGGTCGCCGAACTCGGGCGGGCGGTGCCGCAGGTTCGCGTTCGACCGGGCAGCTATTCCGAGAAGCGCGTGCAGGCCGTGGGGTTTGCCACCATGGCCCTCGCCGGCATCTCCTGGGTGTTCTGGTTTCGGGCGGCGACGCTGCTCGCCACGCCGCTGGCGTGGATGCTGCCCCGGCGGTTTCCACCGCACGTCGTTTGGCCGATGGCCGCGGCGGCGGCCGGCGGCGCGGCGTTTTTCATCCTCTGCCATGGCTTCGGCATCGCCTGGCTGCCCGCACTGGGGCTCGCCCTCTTTGCCAGCGGCGTCGGGCTGTATGGGCCGGTCATCGACGACACGGCCGGCTGGCCCGCTCGGCTCACGTGGCTGGCGATCGGTGCCGACTACGCCGGCGGCCTGCTGATTGGCGGCACGTCCCTCGGAGCGCAGGCAACCGCCGATCGCTGGCTCATGGGGTACGAGCCGGCGGCTGCCGTTGCCCTCGTCGTCGTGGCGGCTGCAGCGCTCGGCTGGAAGATCGCTCGGGTCGCACGGCTGCCGCGGATCCTGGCGGAAGGGGGTCGAGAAGCCGTAGTCATGTGGCGCATGGCCGGCGGGCAGGCCGGGGCATGGGCACCTGCGCCGCGTGCGGGCCACGCCGACCGCAGATGGTGGCGGCCCGACTTCGCGATCGACAGGCAGCTGGCTCGGCCGCTGCCGACCGCGACTTCCGCTGCGGCCGGGTTCGCCGACATGCTCCGGCGGCCGCAGCCGCGGCTCCAGAACATGCTGCTGGTCGGCTTCATGCTCGTCGCCGGCGGCGTCCTCTCCGCGTTCCCCGGGATCCTCACCGGGGGCGACACAGCATCGTGGCGACCGACGAAAGGGTGGGCTGCGATCGTTGCCTGTCAGTTCGCCTGGCAGGCGGCCGCAATCTCCCTCTCGTCGACGGCCGCGTTGTGGTGGCAGCTGCGAAACGGCCTCGTGCTCGACTTTCTCAGGCCGGTGTCACGGCGCGACTACTGGCTGGGCCTTCGCGGGGCGATCGCCCGCGACCTCATCCTGCCTCTGGCGGTCGTGGCTGCCGGCCTCGTCATGGCGGCAAGTTGGTGGGGCCAGGGACGACTGCTCCCCTGGCTCGTGTCAACGCTGGGGTTCGTCGGCTTCGTCGCCGTGGCCCACGCGATGCTGCTCGTCATCGCCACGGGCCGCCGCCCGCTCATCGCGGCGACGACCGCTATCGTCGTCCTTATCGCCGTGGCCGGGGGGCTAGCCGCGGCATTTGGAGAAGCGTTTCTCCACGTCTGGTACGGCGGGTCGCTCCGCTGGTGGCGGGCCGTCGTCGGGGCCGTCGCGATTCCCGTGGCGGGCCTCGCGATCCGGGCCGCCGTGCTCTGGAGGCTCGAGGATCGCGAGCTCGGGTGACGCCGCGGCGCTGATGCCGAGGCTCAGGTCGCCGGGCGGCGGGCCACGGGCGAGACCTCGTCGAGGCGGAACTCCTTGCGGCTCATCGCCTCGTAGTGGTGGCCGATGTCGATCTGGGCCCCCTCGGTCACGCGCTCGCCGTGCTCGTCGAGCCGGGCGTTCATCGTGGCCTTCTTGCCGCTGCGGCAGATGGTCTTGATCTCCACGATGTTGTCGGCCCAGGCCAGGAGATACTTGCTGCCCTCGAACGGCTCCCCCTGGAAGTCGGTCCGGATCCCGTAGCAGAGCACCGGCACCGCGAGCTGGTCGCAGACCCGCGTCAGCTGCAGCACCTGCAGCGGCGTGAGGAACTGCGCCTCGTCGACGAGCAGGCAATGCACCGGGCCGGTGGCGAGGGATGCGGTCACGCCCGCGATGAAGTCGTAGGCCGCGTCGAACGCGATCGCCTCCTTCGCGAGGCCGATGCGGGAATGGATCACATGACCGCCGCTGCGATCGTCGATCGCCGGCGTGTAGAGCAGGGTCCGCATGCCCCGCTCTTCGTAGTTGTGCGCCGACTGGAGCAGCGTCGTGCTCTTGCCCGCGTTCATCGCCGAGTAATAGAAGTAGAGCTGGGCCATGCCGTGGATTCTCAGCGGTCGCGCCTCGGGCGCACAGCCCCGTCCCGTCGGCGGGGCCCGGAGCCGCGCCGCGGCAGCGCGATGCCATGGGCGACGAGTTGCCGCTCCATCTGCTCGACCCAGCCGCGATTGGCGGCCGGGCTCGCGGGGCTGGGGTGGAGGATGCTCGCGACCGGCGGGCCGTCGGCGCCGAGCGCCGCGCGGGCCCGCGCCGCGGCGAAGGCCCCCACGCCGATCACCCGCCTCGGCCGGCACCAGGCCACGAGCCGTCGCAGCGCCTCGTCGCAGACCGCGAACAGCGGCTCCCGCTCCGCGGCCGGGAGCTTGTCGGGGGTGCGGTTCTTCCCGGACGCCTCCATGAACACGAGCGGACAGTAGTTCGCCACCAGGAAGCGATCGCTGAAGGCGTCGGCCGAGCCGAAGCGATCCTGCACCCAGCCCCACAGGCGGCGGCCGCTGACCTCGCTCCGCGTGCAGGCGAAGCCCTCGATCGGTCGCTGGGGATGGACCCGCTTGGGCTGATCGACCCGTGCTTCGATGCCGAGAAACTCGCGCACGAACTCCACCTCGCCGAAGGGCACGCCGGTCTGGGCCATGCCCCAGGGCCCGGGGTTCATGCCGAGGAGCAGCGCCTCGACCCCCTGCCGCGCGTAGCGGGAGAGATAGGCCTCGTGGCTGCGCCGCGCGTAGATCAGCGGGTTATAGGTGCATGCCGTCGGCGCGCGAAACACGAGCGCGTCGGTCTCGCGGGCGAGCCAGCGGGCGATGGCGATGGGTTTCATGGGGGACTCGCGGCGGCCGGTTCGGTGGCTGCGGCCGGACCGCGGCGGTACGATACAGGATCGGCGGAAGGCCGAACGCCGTCTGGAGTCTCCGGCATGACCGCGTCGCAGCCATCGCCCGTGCCGACCCCCGCGCCGTCCCGCGACGGCTGGATCGCGCTGCCGCCCGACCTCGTCCGGCGGCTGACGGCGTTTCGCGGCCGCGTCCGCCGCGTCAAGTTCTTCGAGGCGGCCTGCGTGGCCCTCGCCGGGGTGGCTTTGGCGTTCCTCGTCGTGTTTCTCTGCGACCGGCTCGGCGAGACGCCGGCGGTGGTCCGCGTCGCGATCCTCGCGGCCGCCATCGCGGCCTGCCTCGCGGTGCCGCTGGCGATCCGCCGCTGGGGCTTCGGGCTCGCGTCGCTCGAGCAGGTGGCGCGGCTGATCGAGCGGCGGTTTCCCACGGTCGGTGACGAGCTCCTGGGCATCATCGACATCGTCCGCACCGGCGCCGCGGGCCAGTCGCGGTCGCGGGCGCTCTGCGAGGCGGCGGTCGCCCAGGTGGCCGAGCGATCGACGCGGGTCGAGTTTCGCGAGGCCACGCCGCCGTCGTGGCCGTGGCGGTTCGCCGCGGCCGCCGCCCTGCCCGCGGCCGCCGCGGCCGCCCTCGCCCTGCTCGCCCCCGCCGCCGCCGCGAATGCCTGGCAGCGGCTGACGCTCCCCTTCGCGGCCATCGACCGCTTCACCTTCGCGCGGGTCGCGCCGCTCGACGAGCGGGTGGTGGTGCCGCACGGCGAGGCCGCCACGGTGACGGTGTCGCTCCGCGACGACACCCGCTGGAGTCCCGAGGCCGCGGCGGTCCGCATCGGTCGCCAGCCCGCGGTCGCCGCCCGCCGCGACGGCGGGCGGTACACCTTCGCGCTGCCGCCGCAGGTGGCCGACGCGCCGCTCGCGCTCGCCGTGGGCGACGCGCGGCAGCGGGTGACCCTCGCGGCGGTGCACCGGCCGGAACTCACCGGCCTCGAGGCCGAGGTCACGCTCCCCGACTACCTGCAGCGGCCCGGCACGCGGCGACAGGACATCCGCGGCGGCATGCTCGCGCCGGTGAAGGGCAGCCGCGTGTCGATCGTGGCCACCGCCAATCGCGATCTCGCCGCCGCCACCGTGGACGGTGCGGAGGTTCGCCCCGACGCCGCGACGGTCCGCACGCCGCCGGCCCTCGTCGAGAGCGACGCCACGATCCGGCTCTCCTGGCGGGATGTCGACGGCCTCGAGGCGGCCGAGCCGCTCGAGCTGACGATCGCGGCCCGGGGCGACGAGCCGCCCACCGTGGTGATGCTCGACGTGCCGCAGACCCGGGGCATCCTCCTCGAGACCGACACGCTCAAGTTCAAGGTGGCCGCCCGCGACGACTTCGGCCTCCGCCGGGTGGGCCTCGAGTGGGAGGGGCTCGACGATCCCTACGCCGCGGGCGGCGCGACCGCCGACGCCGCGGCGCGGGAGCGGGGCGAGCGGATCCTGCAGGCCGGCGGCGGCGAGGTCGAGTCGCTCGATGCGGTGGCCACGTTCTGCCCCGACGCGCTCGGCATCCGTCCGCAGCCGATCGCGATCCGGGCCTTCGCCGAAGACTTCCTGCCGGGCCGCGGCCGGGCCGTGTCGTCGCCGCTGGTGCTCTACATCCTCGACCGCGGGGAGCACGCGCTGGTGCTCAACACGCGGCTCCAGCAGTTCCGCCAGCAGGCGAGCGAAGTCCGCGACCGCGAGATGGGACTGCTCGCCACCAACAAGGAGCTGCGGAAGCTGCCGGCCGAGCAGCTGGCCGCGCCGGACGCCCGGGCCCGGCTCGAGGCGCAGGCCGCGGCCGAGGAGGCCAACGCCCGCCGGCTCGACCGGCTCGTCGACGAGGGCGCCGAGCTCGTCCGCGAAGCCCTCAAGAATCCCGAGTTCGAGGCCACCACGCTCGAGGAGCTCGCCGCAGACATCCAGACGCTCGCCGATATCGCCGAGAGCCGGATGCCCGGCGTGGCCGACCTCCTCGCGCAGGCGGCGACCGCCCGGCGGGCAGCGGGGAAGCCCCGGCCCGGCGCGCCGCAGGCCGGCGCGCCGTCGCCGGCACCGCCGCGCGACCCCGGCGCGGCGAAGCCGGCGGAGTCGGCGGCGGGCGAGCAGCCGCCGTCGGGGAGCGAGCAGCCGAAGCCCGGAGACATGGCCGGCGAGCAGCCCGCGGGCGAATCGCCCCGGGTCGGCGAGCAGCGGGAGCAGCCGGCCGGCGGCGCGGCGGAAGGATCGGGCGAGCAGCCACCGCAGCCGCCGATTCCGCAGGTGGTCGACACCGAGTCGTCGCAGCAGCCGAAGGGGGACGAGCCCGGGGGGCAGCAGCCGGGTGGCGGCCCGGGCCGCTTCGGCCTGCCCACCACGCAGGCCGGCGTGGCCCCGCCCCGCGAGCCCGGCGACCCCGGCGAGCCGGACGAGCCCGCGGCCGAGGAGGCGCTCGACGAGGCGATCGCGAAGCAAGAAGAGCTGCTCGCCGAGTTCGCCAAGGTGGCCGACGAGCTCGCGGCGGTGATGGCGCGGCTCGAGGGCAGCACGTTCGTGAAGCGACTCAAGCTCGCCTCCCGCGAGCAGATGGGGATCGGCAACCGCATCGCCGGCCTTGCCGCGGAGGCCTTCGGCAAGCCCGAGAGGCGGCCGGAGCCGGTGAAGAAGGCGCTCGGCGACGTCCGCGAGCAGTCGCTCCGCGAGACCGACAAGATGTCGGCGCTGATGGACGACCTGCAGGCCTACTTCGAGCGACGGCAGCTGCCGGCGTTTCGCACGGTGCTCGAGGAGATGAAGGAGCTCGACACGCTCGGCAGCCTCCGCCAGCTCTCCGACGACGTGCTCAAGGAGGCGGGCATGTCGATCGCGCAGGCGGAGTTCTGGTCGGACACGTTCGACCGGCTGGCCGACGATCTCGTGCCGCCGCCGCAGGGCGAAGGGGGCGGTCAGGGGAGCGGTCCGCCGCGGGAGAGCCTGCCGCCCGAGGTGGTGCTCGAGGCGATGAAGATCCTCGACGACGAGGTCAACCTGCGGGAGGAAACCCGCGTGGCCCAGCAGGCCAAGGCCGCGGTCGATGCCG
>JBIIMU010000073.1:0-8686 GCA_044337845.1 Pirellulales bacterium
GACGCCCTCGCCGGCGCCGGCCACTGCCTCGCCCGTGACCGGCCGAGGCTCGCGATCTCCGCATACCATCGTCCCGAGCACCTCTGGGAGATCCCCGCGGCGATCCTCGCTGCAAACCCCGGCTACCGCCTCCACTTCGGGCACCACATGCCCGTGAAGTGGGAGAGCGTGTACTACGCCGTGTAGGGTGCGATCCCCGGCGGGCTGCAGGTCCGCATCGCTCACGCGATGGCGGCTTCCCGAAGCAAGCTCACGCGATGGCGGCTTCCTGAAGCAAGCGCACGCGACGGTGGCTTCCTGAACCGCTCACGCGAAGACCGCCTCCACGGCCTTCCCCTTGCCGTCCTCGGTGGCGTAGAAGGGCCGGTTCTCGATGTCGAATGCGGTCTTCGGGCTGATCCCCATGGCGGTGAACAGCGTGGCGTGGAGGTCGCCGATGGTCACCGGGTTCTCGACGGCCACGCAGGGCCGCTCGTCGGCGGTCCGGCCGTAGACGAAGCCCCGCTTCATGCCGCCGCCGAAGAGCACCACCGTCGATCCGCCGGTGAAGTGCCGGTGCTGGCCGTAGTGCTCGGGCTTCTGCAGGAAGTCCTTGGGCGAACTGGCCTGGTCCTTCGCCGTCGAACCGGGCTGCCCTTCGGTGATCATGTCGCGGCTGAACTCGCTGGCGATCACCACGAGCGTGCGGTCGAGGAGGCCGCGGGCCTCGAGGTCGCGGATCAGGGTGGCGATCGGCCGGTCGATCATCGTGTGGAGCTTCGCCACCCGCTCGTGGCCCCGCTCGTGCGTGTCCCAATGCACGAAGGGCACGTACTCCGTCGTCACCTCGACGTAGCGGGCCCCCTGCTCCACGAGCCTGCGGGCGAGCAGGCAGCCGCGGCCGAAGCGGCCGTCGTCGCCTCCCATGTCGTACCGCTCGAGCACGTCCTGCGGCTCGCGGGTGATGTCGAAGGCGTCGCGCTCCCGCGCGCCGAGCAGGCGGTGGGCGTTGTCCACGGCGCGGAGCATCGAGTCTTGGTGGAAGTCGCTGGTGAACTCGGCACGCGGCGACGACTTCACGAGCCGCCGGAACCGCTCGTAGCGGCTTGCGAACCGCTCGGCCTCCATGCCCCGCGGCGGCCGCACCGCGAGGGCCGCCTGCTCGGGATAGGGCAGGTTCATCGGCGCGTGCTCGCCGCCGAAGAAGCCGGCGGTGGTGAACGCCTTGATCTCCTCGTTCTCGCCCACCCCCTCGAGCCGCTGGCCGATGTTCACGAACGCCGGCATCACGGGGGTTCGCGGGCCGAGCACGCGGCTCATCCAGGCGCCGAGGTGCGGGCAGGCGACCGTCTGCGGCGGCACGTAGCCGGTGTGCCAGTGATACTGGTGCCGCGAGTGGAGGATGCTGCCGAGGTCGGGCTGCACGTGCGAGCGGATCAGCGTGGCGCGGTCGAGCACGGCGGCGATCTCGGGCAGGCCGGAGCAGATCTCGACCCCGTCGAGCGCGGTGGGGATCGCGGGAAACGTGCTGATCACGTCGGCCACGGCGAGCCCCGGCTCGAAGGGCCGATACCGCTTGGGGTCGAAGGTGTCGGGGGCCGCCATGCCGCCGGCCATCCAGAGCACGATGATCGCGTCGGCGGTCGGGGCCGGATGGCTGATCCCGGGCGCGTCCGACGCCCGGGCCCGCGGCTCGGGCAGCGCGAGGGTGGCCGCCGCGGCGGCGGAAAGGCTGCGGAGCAGGTCGCGGCGTGTCTGCATGGGATTCTCCTCCAGCGGGACCGATTCAGCGGACGAGTTGAAACTCCGGCAGCATGACGACCGCCCAGAGCAGGTCGGCCACGCCCTGCGGAGTCGGCTCCGCGCCGAGCAGGTCGCGACCGGCGGCCGCCTCGGCGGGCTCGGCCGGCCGCGCCAGCGCCGTGCGAAACACGTGGTCGACGATCGTGTCGGCCGCCGGACCGCACCGCTCGAGGATCGCCTCGCCGCCGCGGCCGAGCTCGTCGGCGAAGCTCTGCTCGTTGGCGAGCCGGATCGCCTCGAGCGTGGTCAGGTCGGCCGGCCGGCTCGTGACCACCTGGTCGCGGTTGGGCCGCCCGAGCGCCGCCATCAGCGGCGTGGCCTTCACGAGCGACGCCCGCACCATCGGCAGCCGCTCGGGCGCGAGTCCGTGGGCGAGCTGCTCGGCGAATCGCGGGGCCGCCGCCTGCCACGTGGCCTGCGTCGCCACCACCGCCGCCGGTGCCCAGGTCGGCTTGGCGGCCTTGGGAAACGCCCCCTTGGCATCGGGCCGGGAGGCGGTCCACTCCCAGGCGGCGTCGGTGGCGAGCGTCGCGGTGGAGCCGTCCACGCACGCCACGCGAACCTCCGCGAGCAGGGCCGCCGGGCCGCCCGCCGCGGCGTTCGCGGCGGTCACGAGCAGGTCGTTCTTTCCCTCGCGGAGGTCGGCGGTGAGCAGCTCCCGCACCGGCTGCCGCCAGTCGTCGGCCCGCGCCGCCCGCTTGCCGTTGACGAACAGCGTCGCCTCGTTGTCGGCGGCGAGCACCACGACCGCGTGGGTCGCCGCCGCGGGCAGCGTGAGCGTGCGTCGGAACGCGAGCTGCTCGCCCGGCGGCGAGTCGCCCCGGTCGTTCGACCAGATCCAGGCGGCGACCGGCCGCGCCGCGTCCGCACCGGCGGGGGGATCGAACCGCAGCACCTCCGCGTCGGGCCGGGCCGGCGCCGCGTGGGTGAGCTGCCAGACGGCGTCGGTGAACTGCTCCGCCGTCATGCGCCGCGGCAGCGGCCCCGCGAACGAAACGCTGCCGGCCTCCGCGCCCCGGGCCACGGGGGGCGTGGCCGCCCCGTAGGCCTCGGAGGTGGCGATCGTCTCGAGCACGTGCTTGACGTCCCAGCCGTGCGCGACGAGGTCGCCGGCGAGCATCTCCAGGAGGTCCTCGCTCCACGGCGGCGTCCGCAGGCTGTCGACGGGGTGCACGATGCCGCGGCCCATGAGGCGATGCCAGAGCCGGTTGACGAGCGTCCGCGACAGCCAGCCGTTTTCCGGGCGGGTCAGCAGCGCCGCCAGCTGTTCGAGCCGCTGCGCGGGTGGCGCGGCGGCATCCACCTGCCCGAGCTCCGGAAACGGCCAGGCCGGGGCGGCCATCACGCCGGTCGCCTTCTCGCAGCGGTGGAGCTCGAGCGGCGTCGGCGCGGCGATCGCGGCCAGCGCGTAGGTCTGGGCGAGCGTCCAGCGGTCCACGAAGGAATCGTGGCAGCTCGCGCACTTGAGGTTGATGCCGAGGAACGTCTGGCCGACGTTCTGGGCGAACTGGATCGGCACGGTCTGGCTGGCGTTGACGGTGCCCCGCCAGACGATGCCGTCGATGAAGCCCCGCGATGCGTCGGTGGGGGCCACCAGCTCGCGAACGAGCCGGTCGTAGGGCTTGTTGTCGACGAGCGCCCGGTGGAGCCAGGTGGTGACCTGCCGGCGGCCGCCGGTGATGGTGCCCGTGCCGGTGTAGTCGTTGCGGAGCAGGTCGTTCCAGAACGAGAGCCAGTGCTCGGCGTAGGCGAGCTTGGCATCGTCGCCGAGCAGCTCGCGGACGAGCCGCTGCCGCTTGTCGGGCTGGGCATCGGCCACGAACCGCTCCACCCGCGCGGGCTCGGGGAGCAGCCCCGTGAGGTCCAGGCTGACCCTGCGGACGAACGTGCGGTCGTCGCACCGCGCCGGCCGCGGGATGCCGCGTTCGGACTGCCAGGCATCGACGATCCGGTCGACCGGGTTGGTGCGGCCGTCGACGGCTGGCGGCAGCGTCACGGCGCGAAGCGACAGCGGCGGCTCCCACGAGGAGCGTTCGAACGCGAAGCCGGGTTCCCATGCGGCCCCCTCGTCGATCCAGCGCCGCAGCGTGGCGACGGCCTCGGCGGGCAGCGGGTCGCCCTCGCTCGGCATCCGGATGTCGGGGTCGGTGGCCGTGATCCGGAGCACGAGTTCGCTGCCGTCGGCCCGACCCGGCACGAGCCCCGGCACGCCGGAGTCGCCCCCCGCGAGCAGCGCTTCGCGGGTGTTCATCGAGAATCCGCCCTGCCGCGCGTCGCCCACGTGGCACTCGCCACAGTGCCGCTTGAGCAGCGGCACCACCTCGTGGGCGAAATCCACGGCCACCGCCGGGCCGCCCGCCGCGCAGGCCAGCGACGCGACCACGACGAGGACGAGCGGCGGTGAATGGCGGCCGATCATGGGTGACCGGAGTGACGGGCTCGAGTCCGTGGGATTCCCACGGCGATTCTACTCGCGCCGGGCCGTCTGCCCGCCGAATGGGCAGTGGCCGCGCGCTTCCCGGGATCAGCGGGCCATCGACCGGGCCCGCGCCGACCGGCGACCGCGGGATTTTGCCGGGCGAAACCCCGGCCGGCCCGATGGCCCCCCGGCAACGCTTCCCGGCGCGGGGTTTGCACGTACAACAGTCGTGGCCTCCCGGTCGTCCCGCCCTCCCCCGCCGCCTCCGTGCCGACGCTGCCGTGGCCCTCGACGAACTCCTCCGCCGCGACGTCCGCTTCCTCGGCGACATGCTCGCCTCGGTGATCCGCGAACTGGCCGGCGACGACGCCCAGGCCCTCGTCGAGGAGGTCCGGCGGCTCGCCCGCGAGCGCCGCCAGGGGCGTCACGACGCCGAGCCGGCCCTCGCCGCCACGATCGAGTCGCTCGACGACCGGCAGGCCACGGTCGTGGCCCGGGCGCTGGGCATCTTCTTCGACCTCTCCAACATCGCCGAGGATCGACAGCGGATCCGGGTGCTCCGCGACCGCGAGCGGATGCGGCATCCCGAGCCGCTCGGGGAGTCGCTCGCGGCCGGCGTGGCCGAGCTGCGGTCGCTCGGCGCCCCCGCCGACGACGTGCAGCGGGTGCTCGACCGGCTCGCGGTCGAGCTCGTGTTCACCGCGCACCCCAGCGAGGCGAAGCGGCGGTCGATCCGCTCCAAGCTCCGCCGGATGCGGCGGAGCCTGCAGGAGTTCGACTCCACCGACGTGCTGCCCCGCGAGCGGGCGCGGCACGAGGCCGACATGCGGAGCGAGCTGGTGCTCCTCTGGCAGACGGAGTTTCTCCGGCCCACGCGGCCGACCGTGCTCGACGAGGTGGATCGCGGCCTGTCGATCATGCCCCGGCTCTGGGAGGCGGTGCCCCAGGTGCACGCCGCGCTGCGCCGGGCGCTGGCCGAGCAGTATCCGGGCCACGCCTTCCGCGTGCCCGCCTTCCTCTCGTTCGGGTCGTGGATGGGGGGCGACCGCGACGGCAATCCGTTCGTCACGGCCGACGTCACCTCAGCCACGCTCGTGAAGCTCCGCGACGCCGCGATCGACGCCCACCTCGCCCGCTGCGATCGGCTCCACGACCTGCTCACGGTGTCGGCGAACGTGGCCGACGGCGGGCGGCCGCTCGAGGAACGGCTTGTCGGGATCGGCACTCGCTGGCCTGCGATCGCGGCGTCGGTGGAACCGATCCCCGCGCATGAGACCTATCGCCGCTGGCTGCGGATGATCCGCACCCGCCTGCTGGCCTCGCGGACCGAATCGCTCGCCGATCCGCCGGTCGAGCATGCCTACCGCGACGGCACCGACCTCGAGGCCGATCTCGAGCCGCTGCTCGACGCCCTCCGCCGCGACCGCTGCCTCGCCGAAGACTCGCCGGCGCAGGCGTGGTTCGACCTGGCGCGGACCTTCGGCCTCCACATGACCCGGCTCGACGTCCGCCAGGACGCCCGCGCCTACCGCGAGATCATGGGCGACATCCTCGCCGCGGCGGGCCTCGTGGCCGACGCGACCGCCTACGAATCGCTCGACGACGCGGGCCGGGCCGTGCTGCTGGCCGAGTCGCTCGGCCGCGTCGGCGACGTGCCGGAGGCGGCCCTGAGGCCTCTGGCCGTCGACTCGCTGCGGCTGTTCCGCGTGCTCCACGCCGCCAGCCTGCGGTTCGGGCCGCGGTCGCTCGGGGGTGCGGTCGTGAGCCTCACCCGCTGCCCGGCCGACGTGCTCTCGGTGCTCTGGCTCTGGCGGTGGGCCCAGGGGCGGGCCGCCGCGGCGGGCGAACCCGTCGCCGAGGCCGACATCGCGATCGTGCCGCTGTTCGAGAAGATCCACGACCTGGCCCACGCGCACGAGACCCTCGCGGCGATCCTCGACGTGCCCGCCTATCGCGAGCACCTCCGCGGCCGCGGCGACCGGCAGATGGTGATGGTGGGCTACTCCGACAGCACCAAGGACGGCGGCTACCTCTCGGCCTGCTGCGGCCTGCAGAACGCCCAGAGCCATCTCCACGCGGCCGCCGAGGCCCGCGGCGTGGCGCTCACCTTCTTCCACGGCCGCGGCGGCTCGCTCGGCCGCGGCGGCGGGCCGGCCGCGCGGGGCATCCTCTCGCTGCCGTCGGAGACCCTCGACGGCTCGCTGCGGCTCACCGAGCAGGGCGAGGTGCTCGCCGAGCGGTACGACGACTCCGAGATCGCCCGCCGCCATCTCGAGCAGGTCACCTGGGCCACGCTCGTGGCCTCGAGCGTGCGGCGGACCGAGCCCAAGCCGGAGTGGGTGGCGATCGCGGAGCGGATGGCCGGGCGGTCGTTCGCCGCCTACCGCGAGCTCGTCGACCAGCCCGGCTTCATCGGCTACTTCTCGCAGACCACGCCGATCGACGAGATCGAGACCCTGCCGATCGCCTCGCGGCCCTCCCGCCGCCGCGGCGAACGCACGCTCGACGACCTGCGGGCGATCCCCTGGGTGTTCGCCTGGACGCAGAGCCGCTGCATGATCCCCGCGTGGTACGGGCTGGGCACGGCGCTCACCGACGTGAAGTACGACGACCGGCGGGCCTGGCAGGCGATCTGCGACATGTACCGCCAGTGGCCGTTCTTCCAGGCCACGATCGACAACGCCACGCTCGCCCTCGCGAAGGCCGACATGGTGATCGCCCAGCGCTACTCCGAGCTCGCCACCGACGACGACGCGCGGCGGCGGATCTGGCAGCGGATCGCGGCCGAGCGCGATCGCACGCGGCAGGCGATCCTCGACATCGTGGGGGGCGGGGAGTTGCTCGCCACCACGCCCTGGTTCCAGCGGTCGATCGAGGCCCGCAACCCGTCGATCGATCCCTTGAACCTCATCCAGATCGAGTTCATGCGCCGGCGGCGGGCGGAGCTCGACGCCGACCCGGCGTCGCCCGGCGATCACCATCGCGAGATCCTCCGCCTCTGCGTGCAGGGGATCGCCGCGGGCATGCGGACGACCGGCTAGCCCCGTCACCCGTTCCCAGGAGCGACGCGATGACCGCGAGGATCACGATGAGCGACCTGGCGGTGCCGACGCTGGGTCCGTGCCGGATCGACTCGCCGCTGCGGCCGCTGATCGAGGCCCGAAAGACCAACGTGCACTACGTCGAGGAGGACGACCGCGTCCTGTTCGCCGACACCGCGAGCCTGGTGGCGGCGGCGGGCGTGCGGGCCGAGGCCCTGCCCGGCTTCGAGCCGGCCGGCCCGCGGAAGGCCATCTTCTTCGATCCGCCGAAGATGCGGGTGGGGATCGTCACCTGCGGCGGCCTCTGCCCCGGCATCAACGACGTGATCCGCGGCCTGGTGATGGAGCTCTCCTTCCACTACGGCGTGCAGCGGATCGAGGGCTTCAAGAACGGCTACCGGGGCTTCATTCCCCGCTACGGCCACGACGTCATCAGCCTCACGCCCGAGCTCGTCAGCGGCATCGACGAGGACGGCGGCACGATCCTGGGCACCTCGCGCGGCGGCCAGGATCCCGGCGAGATCGTCGACTGCCTGGAGCGGATGAACATCTCCGCCCTGTTCGTGATCGGCGGCGACGGCACGCTCCGCGGGGCGATGCAGATCGCCGCGGCAGCCGAGGCGCGGAGCGCCCGGATCGCGGTGGTCGGGATCCCCAAGACGATCGACAACGACATCCCCTACATCGACCAGAGCTTCGGCTTCCAGACCGCCTTCAGCGAGGCCACGAAGTCGATCCGCTCGGCCCACGTGGAGGCCAAGGCGTCGCCCAACGGCGTGGGCCTCGTGAAGCTGATGGGCCGCCACTCGGGCTTCATCGCCTGCTACGCGTCGCTTGCGGAGCCCGACGCCAACTACGTGCTGATCCCCGAGGTGCCGTTCGCCCTCGACGGGCCGGCGGGATTCCTCGCGCATCTCCTGGAGCGGGTCCGCAGCCGGGGCCATGCGGTGATCGTGGCGGCCGAGGGGGCCGGGCAGGATCTCGTCCGCGATGCCGCTGCCGGCGTGGACGCCTCGGGCAACAAGAAGCTCGCCGACATCGGCACGTATCTCCGCGGCCGGATCACCGACCACTTCGCGGCCGCGGGCGTGGAGCTCAACCTCAAGTACATCGACCCCAGCTACGCGATCCGCAGCGTGGAGGCGAATCCCTACGACAGCGTCTACTGCCTCCGCCTCGCCCAGAACGCGGTCCACGCGGCCATGGCGGGCCGGACGGGCATCGTGATCGGCCGCTGGCGGGGGCGGTTCGTGCACATCCCGATGGCCCTCGCGGTGAGCCACCGCAACCAGGTGGAGCCGAGCGGCGACCTCTGGCTCTCGGTCCTCGAGGCAACGGGCCAGCCGCGGACGTTCGGCTGACGTGGGGCCGTCCGCATCGCTCACGCGCCGGCGGCTTCCCGGGCCTCCCGGAAGCGTAACGGCGTAAGCCGTACGACAGTCCG
>JBIIMU010000074.1:0-8657 GCA_044337845.1 Pirellulales bacterium
CGTCAGGGCCGGCTCGCGAATCGCCCCCGAGAGCAGGCAGCCGCGGAACCCGAGCGCGGCGACGCCGGCCAGCGCCGCGGCCACGTCGTCGGCCGCCACGTCGCACGTCACGAACCGCCAGTCGAGATTCGCGGCCTCGATGGCCCGCTCGAAGAGATACTGGGCGGGATCACCGGCCGCCGGACAGCCGAGCAGAGCCACGATCTCCTGGAGGGCCGGGCTCGTCATGCGGATGGGCGTCCTCGGACATGCAGGCCGGCGGCCCCGACGTCAGACCACCACGTGGGTGGCGGCGACGAACCGCGGATCGCCGCGGATCGGGTCGAAGTCCCGTTCCTGTCCGGTCAGGTCGCGGAAGCGGTCGTCGATCGAGATCGCCCGGGTGAGGTGCTCCACCGCCGCCGCCACGTCGCCGGCGAGGGAGTGATAGCAGGCCAGATTGTAGAGCAGCAGGGGCTGGCCCGGTGCCGCTTCCAGGCCGCTGTGGAGCGCCGCGATGGCGTCGTCGAGCAGGCCGAGTCGCTTGTAGCACCAGCCGAGTCCCAGCCAGGTCTCGAGCTGGTCGGGAGCCGCCTCGGCGGCCCGCCGCAGCGGCGGGATCGCCTCCTGCCAGGCGCCGAGGTTGCGGAGCGCACGCCCCTCCATGAGGCTCGCCACCGGGCCGTGGCGGCTGGATTCCGGCAGGGCCTGCAGCTCCTCGAGAGCCCTGGTGAACAGCTTGCAGGCGGCCGCGGGAACTGGGGCATCGCCGTCGACGAGCAGTTCGCCGAGCTCGACGTAGCCCGCCGCGTGACGCAGGTGAAGCTGCCGCAGGTGACCGTTCATTCCACCGTTCCTGAGCCGGCAGAGTGGGACCGAATCCGCGGGAAGTCTAGCCCTCGACCGTCCGTCGCCCAACCCGTCCGGCATTCCTGATACGCATCCCGCGGCGGTTCGGATCACGGGAAGAGGGGGCCAATTTCGCCCCTTCGTGCCGCCGTGCACGAAAATGCCGCCCGGCTGCCACTCCTTCTCGTAGCAGACGGTGGAACCAGTCTGCGGTCGCCGGAGAACCCTGCATGAGACTCACCGTCCGCACGCTGCTGGCCTGGATCGACGAGGTGCTCGGGCCGGCGGAGCACGGGGAACTCGCCGCCAAGGTCGCGTCGAGCCCGGTGGCCCGCCCGCTGATCGAGCGAATCCGGTCGGCGGTGGAGAGCCCGGCGGTCTCCGCTCCGCCACCGGCAGGACGCGGTCTGGCGGACGATCCGAACACGGCGGCCGAGTTTCTCGACAACGTGCTCGACGGCGAGCGGCTGGCCGCCTTCGAGCGGGTGTGCATCGACTCCGACCTCCACCTCGCCGACGTGGCGGGCTGTCATCGCGTGCTCGCCGAACTCCATCGCGACCCCGCCGCGCTCGAGATGTTTGCGGCCGCGAGCGGTCGCGCCGCACTCGGCGCCGCCCGCCAGGCTGGTGCGGTGCCGACGATCGAGACGGCGGCACCGCGCCGGGGCGTCGCGCCGCGGGCGGCGGCTCCGGCGGCGTCGGGCCGGCGCGGCACTCCCTGGTGGGCGTGGCTGTCCGCGGCCGTCGCCCTGCTCCTGATCGTCGCGCTCGGCGGCGTGCTGCTCTCGCTCACCGGCGGCCGGAGCGGCCGTGCTCGCGACGGGGCCACTGCGGTTGCCGAGACGCCGGCGCCGGAGGTCAAACCGGACCCCGTACTCGTGCCCGCCCCCGAGGCACCGCCCGCAGCGGCGGCGCTGCCCCCAGCGGCGGCGCTGCCCCCAGCGGCGGCGCTGCCCCCAGCAAAACCGCTGCCGGCCGTGGAGCCGCGACCGGTCGAGGCGGCCGTCGTCGTGCCGCCGGCGCCGCGCGCCCCGACGCTGCCGGAGCCCGACGCGGCCCCGTCGCCGGCGCCGCCGGTCGGGCCGCCGGAGCCATCGCCGCCCTCCGAGGCGACGGCAGCCCCGGCCGCGCCGCCGGCCGCCCGCACCGTGCCGCACGGCGAGGCCATGGCCATCGGTGGCGGTGTGGCGGAGCCCCCGGCGAGTCCGTCGTCGGTCGATCCCCCGGTGCCGGTCGCCGGCAACGACACGGCCGCCGCGGGCGAGGCGGCGGCCGCGTTTCGGCTCGTCGAGGGGGCGGTGGTGCTGCCGGCCGCGGATGGAGGAGCATGGCGGTCGATGACGTCGTCGGGGGCGATCGACCCCGCGGTCGAGCGGCTCGACGTGCTCGCGCCGGCCGGCGTCTACCCGCTGCTGACGGTGGATGGCGTCGCCGCTCGGCTGCACCCGGGCACGCGGGCCGTCGTGTCGCGCCGGGCGCAGGCGGCCCCGGTCATCGAGATCGTTCACGGCCGCGCCGTCATCGCCGCCGACGGCGGCGACTCGTGGCCGCTGGTGAAGGCCGGCGGACTGCACGGCGAACTCGGCTTGATTCCCGGACAGCCCGCCGGCGTCGAGGTCGCGTTCACGAGGCCGCAGGGGAGCGGGCCCGGCATCGCCGGACTCGGCCGCGCCGCCATCTTCTCCGCGGGCTCGGCGCTCGTCTGGCGGCAGGCGCCGGCCAGCGTCGCGCCGCAGCAGCTCGTCGGCATCCCGGCCGAAGTGCTGATCCCGGCCGCGACGTCTCTCCGGTGGGACGCCCTCGATCCGGCGGCGGCCAGGCCCGAGCCGTGTCCGGCGCCGGCGTGGATGGCGGAGGCGCTGGCCGCGGATCGGATCGGCCGCGGAGCGGCGGCGGACGTCGTCGCGGCGCTGGCGGCGGCTCCGCCCGACGCGGCGGGCGACGTGCTGCGGCGATTGGCCGCAGGTGGACTGCCGGAGACGCGGGGCCGCGCCGCCGCGACGCTCGCCTCGCTCGGCGAGCCCGCGG
Organism: Pirellulales bacterium; assembly: GCA_044337845.1. GTDB lineage: Bacteria > Planctomycetota > Planctomycetia > Pirellulales > UBA1268 > QWPN01. The sequence continues at coordinate 2,857 of JBIIMU010000074.1, forward strand.
CACTCGTGGACCTGCTCTGCGACGATCCGCCCCGCGGCCTCTCCGAGGCGCAGTGGACGGCCCTCGAGGCGGCCACCGTCCCGGTCGTGCTCGCGCGGGGCGGCCCGGAGGCGGAGGCCCTGCTGGCGGCGTTTCGGGAGCGGGCGCCGGACGGGGCCGTCGTGGCGGGGCTGGCAGCGGGGCCGGACGCCGAGGTCGGAGGCGACGCCACGGCGCTGGTGGCGGGGCTCGACGCCGGGGCGCTCGTGGTGCGCCGCTATTCGATCCGTCGTCTCCGCGATCTCGCCGCCGCGGTCGGCCAGGCGTTGCCGGACGACTACCGCGCCGATCGCGATGCGACGGCGCGTCGCGATTCGGTGGCGCGGTGGCGAGCGCTCGCGGAGGAGGGAGCACTCCGCCGGCGGGCGATTCCGGAGCCGGCGCGATCGCCGGGGCCCAACGGCCGGTGACTCCGGCTGCCGATGCAGCGGTTTCCGCGGCTGATTGCACGGCTGAATTGCTGCGGCTGTGACGCGGGTGATAAGATTCGGCTCTCGCCGTCCGCCGTCCTTCCGGAGTGCATCGGGTGCAGATCAACGTTTCAGCCCGCCACGGCCACCTCAGCCCCGCGTCCCAGTCGAAGATCGAGGCGAAAGTGTCGCGTCTGACCCGGTATTTCGACCGCGTCACCGCCCTCAACGTGACCGTCGACCTGCAAAACTCCGCCCTCCCGGCGGTGGAGATCGTGGCTTCGTCCGAGCACTTCCACGAGCTGGTCAGCCACGAGGCCGCCCCGCAGCTCTGGCGGAGCGTGGATGGTGCGGTGCAGAAGATGGAGCAGCAGCTCCGGAAGCACAAGGAAAAGGTTCGCGACCACAAGCACGTCCAGTCGGGCCGTCGCGACTGAGCGGCCCCGCCCCTCCCGAGCCTGCATCACGCATGAAATTCTCCGACTTCGTCGCCCCCGCCGCGATCCGCTCCCATGTGTCCGCGGACACCAAGGAGGGGGTGATTCGCGAGATGGCCCAGGCCCTGGTCGATGCGGGCAGGATCGCCCCCGGCGATCTCGAGAGCATCGTGAAGGCGATCATGAAGCGGGAGGATCTCGGCAGCACCGGGATCGGCCGCGGGGTGGCCGTGCCGCACACCAAGCACCCGAGCGTCAGCCGGCTGGTCGGCACCGTGGCCGTCAGCCGCGACGGCATCGACTTCCAGAGCCTCGACGGCGAGCCGGTGCAGCTGTTCTTCCTGCTCGTCTCGCCGCCGGACCGGCCCGGTGACCACCTGCGGGCCCTCGAGAACATCTCCCGGCAGCTCCGCGACGACTCGTTCTGCAGGCTGCTCAAGGAGGCCAAGGAGCCGGTCGACATCCAGCATCTCCTCGAGGAGGCCGATGCCCACGGCGTGGCGTCCTGAGATGAACGCAGAGCGAACCGAGTCCATCCGCGACGTCGAGGGCCTTCCGGAGGCGACGGTGTCACGCGAGGTCGTGGTGATCAACGCCGCGGGCCTGCACGCGCGGCCGGCCGACATGCTCGCCCGCGAGGCGCGGAAGTGGCGGTCGCGGATCGAACTCGTCAGCGACTCGCAGCGGGCCGACGGCAAGAGCATCCTCGAGCTGCTCACGCTGGCGGCCGAGTCGGGCACCCGGCTCGTGGTGGAGGCCACGGGCCCGGACGCCCGCGAGGCGCTCGCCGCCATCGGCGAGTTGTTCGAGCGCCGCTTCAACGAACACGACAGCGACCAGGAATCCTGACCCGGGGAACGTGTTCGGGGCCGAGTCCGGCCCCCGTTCGCCGCGGTCCGACCGACAGACCGACACCACACGAAGGAGCCGCGACCAGCCGTCAGGCGCGAGTCCCCGGGATGCCGATCGCCCCCGCTGCGGCGGGCCGTGCGCTCTCCCGCCTGGACATCGCCGCCGGCGGGCGGACTGCGCCCGATGCTGAAACTCCAGGGCATCGCCGTATCCCCCGGCGTCACGATCGGCGAGGCGCTCGTCCTCGACGCCGAGGGCTTCCGGATCCCGCGGCGGTTCGTCGAGCGGAGCGCGGTCGACACCGAGCTCGCGCGGCTCGCCACCGCGGTGGCGGAGACGACCCGCGAGGTCGAGCGGAACCGTGACGCGATCCGCGGTGAGCTGGGCGACCAGTACGCCGCGATCTTCGAGGCGCACCTCGCGATGCTCCACGACCGCAAACTCCAGGAGGAGCTCACGAGCGCCGTCCGCGACCGCAACTGGTGGCCCGAATACGCCGTCAGCCGCACCCTCCGCCGCTATGCGAAGGCGTTCCAGAACCTCGACAACCACATCGCCCAGCGGGCGCACGACATCTACGACCTCGAGAAGAGCCTGCTGCGGAACCTGCTCGGCCAGCGGCGGGAGACGCTCGCGGCGATCTCGCAGCCGGTGATCGTGCTCGCGCACAACCTGACCCCGAGCGAGACCGCGAATCTCGACCGCCGGCTGGTGAAGGGATTCGCCACCGAGCTCGGCGGCCCCGGCAGCCACACCGCGATCGTGGCGGAAGGGCTCGAGATTCCCGCCGTGGTCGGCGTGGGGCCGTTTCTCGCCGACGTGTCGGGCGGGGAGCCCGTGATCCTCGACGGCAACCAGGGGGTGATCATCCTCCAGCCCGACGAGGAGACGATCGCCCAGTATCGCCTCGAGGAGGAGGCGGAGCGGCACGTGGCGGCCCGGCTCGACCGGCTCCGCGACCTGCCGGCGGAGACCACCGACGGCGTGCGCGTGCAGATCATGGGGAACATCGAGTTCCCCAGCGAGGTCGAGCAGTGCATCAGCCGCGGCTGCGACGGCATCGGCCTCTACCGGACCGAGTTCCTGTATCTGACGAGCAAGCGGGAGCCGACGGAGGAGGATCACTACGAGGCCTACAGCGCCGTCGTGAAGGCGATGCCCGGCAAGCCGGTGGTGATCCGCACCCTCGACCTCGGCGCCGACAAGATGCTCACCGAGCGGACGCCCGAGGAGGAGCGCAACCCGTGCCTCGGCCTGCGGAGCATCCGGCTGTCGCTGCGGCAGCTGCCGATGTTTCGCACCCAGCTGCGGGCGATCCTCCGGGCCAGCGCCCTGGGCGACGTCCGCGTGATGTTCCCGCTGATCTCCACGATCGTCGAGCTCCGGCAGGCCCGGATGGTGCTCGCCGACGTGATGGAGGATCTCGCGGAGCACGGCATCGCCTTCAACCCCAAGATGCCCGTGGGGATGATGGTGGAGACCCCGGCCGCCGCGATGATGCTCGATGCGTTCATCAAGGAGGTCGATTTCGTCTCGATCGGAACCAACGACCTGATCCAGTACACGCTGGCGGTCGACCGGGGCAACAAGGAGGTTGCGGATCTGTACAACGCCTGCGATCCGGCGGTGCTGCGGCTGTTGCGCCGCTCGCTGGACGTGGCGCGGGAGGCCGGCGTGCCGGCCAATGTGTGCGGTCAGATGAGCGGCAGCGTGATGTTCACGCAGCTGCTTCTGGGCCTGGGCTTGCGGCAGCTGAGCGTGCCGGCGAGTGCGGTCCCGGAGGTGAAGCAGGCGTGCCGAAGCGTTTCGGCCGCCGACTGCCGCCTGATCGCCGACAAGGCGCTGGCGATGCACGGCGCGCAGGAGGTGAAGGCCTACCTGCGCGACCAGATGCGGCGCCTGCTCGCCACCACGGGGGCCTGACGGCCCGCCGCCCCGCGGGGCGGACAACCACGAAGGGAAAACCGATGAAGCAGGAAATGCTGATCAACGTGTCGCAGCCGGAGGAGTGCCGGATCGCGATCATGGAAGACGGGGTGCTGGAGGAGCTGTACGTCGAGCGGACCAGCCAGGACAACCTCGTCGGCAACATCTACAAGGGGCGGATCGTCAACATCGAGCCCTCGATCCAGGCGGCGTTCGTCGACTTCGGCGTGGGCCGCAACGGCTTCCTCCACATCAGCGACGTGGAGCCGCAGTACTACCGGCAGGGCGGTCTCGACCCCGACAAGGCCTTCGACCTGGTCGATCCGGCCGGCAAGTCGGCCGAGGCCGGTGGCGACGAGGCGGCCCGGGCCCGCCGCAAGCCCCGCATCGGCGACCGGCCGCGGGTCAAGCCGCCGATCCAGGACATCCTCCGCCGCGGCGACGAGGTGCTCGTGCAGGTGATCAAGGAGGGCTTCGGCACCAAGGGGCCGACCCTCTCCACCTACATTTCGATCCCGGGGCGGTACCTGGTGCTGATGCCGCCGCTGGGCCGCGTGGGCATCTCCAAGAAGATCGACGACGAACGCGACCGCCGCGTGCTCCGCGACATCATGCTCGACCTCAAGCCGCCGAAGGGGGTGGGCTTCGTGGTCCGCACCGCGGGCACCGAGCGGACGAAGTCGGAGATGGCCCGCGACATGGCCTACCTCCTGCGGCTCTGGAAGAGCATCGTGCGGCGGATGCGGAAGTATTCCGCGCCGATCGACATCTACCAGGAAAGCGACATGATCATCCGCACGATCCGTGACATGTTCACGGAAGACGTGGGGCGGATCCTGATCGACGAGCCGGCCGCCTTCGAGCGGGCCCGGGAGTTTCTCGAGCTGGTGATGCCGAAGTACGTCGAGCGGCTGCAGCTCTACGAGGGCAAGGAACCGCTCTTCCACCGCTACGGGCTGGAGGAGGAGATCGGCCGGATGTACCAGCGGAAGGTGCCGCTCAAGGGGGGCGGGTCGATCGTCATCGACCAGACCGAGGCCCTCGTGGCGATCGACGTGAACTCCGGCTCCTTCCGCACCGAGAAGAGCGCGGAGGAGAACGCCTACCAGATGAACCTGATCGCGGCCAAGGAGATCGCCCGCCAGCTCCGGCTCCGCGATCTCGGCGGCGTGATCGTCAACGACTTCATCGACATGCGGAAGGAGAAGTATCGCCGCAGCGTCGAGAAGGCGCTCCACGAGGCGATGAAGCGGGACCGGGCGCGGACGAAGATCCTCCGCACGAGCCCGTTCGGCCTCGTCGAGATGACCCGGCAGCGGATCCGCCCGTCGCTCCGTAAGAGCATCTTCCAGGACTGCCCCACCTGCCACGGCACGGGCACCGTGAAGACCGCCGAGAGCATGGCGATCGAGGTGATGCGGACCCTGAGCCTCTCCGAGACGCGGGACGACGTCACGCGGCTCAACGTCACGGTGCACGATGACGTGGCCACGTGGATCAACAACCGCAAGCGGCGGGAGATCGCCCAGTTCGAGGACCGGACCCACATCCAGCTGCACGTCGTCGGCAAGGACGGCGTGTCGCCGGAGCACCTGGTGTTCGACGCCTGGGATTCGACCGGCCGCAACGTGCGGTTTCCGTAGGCGGCCGCGACCGGCGGTGAGGATTCCCGGGCCGCGGCGGCTCAGGCCCGCGCGCCCGGGATCCGCTCGAACTCGTGCACGAACAAGCCGCTGCGGAGCTTGGGCTCGAACCAGGTGCTCTTCGGCGGCATGATCTCGCCGGCGTCGGCGACGGCGAGCAGCTCGTCGGGGCTCGTGGCATGCATCGAGAAGGCCACGCCGGAGCCGGTTCGCCGCTCGAGCTCGTCGCAGCCGCGGATGCCGCCCACGAACTCGATCCGGGAGTCCGTCCGTGGGTCGCCGATGCCGAGGATCGGGGCGAGCACGCGGTCTTGCAGCAGCGACACGTCGAGGCTGGCGATCGGATCCGTGCGGTCGATCGACGCCTGGGGGAACGTGAGCGACCACCAGCGGCCGTCCACGAACACCCGCACCGTGCCCCGCTGCTCGGGCTCGCCCGCCTGGGAGGGCTTCAGGTCGCCGACCGCCCGCAGCCGGTCGAGGAACTCCACCGG
>JBIIMU010000075.1:0-8632 GCA_044337845.1 Pirellulales bacterium
CGCCCGAGGAGGGGCCGCAGCTGACCCGCATCGAGATGCGGATCGAGCGGCTCCTGGCCCGGGACGAGATCGAGGGCTTCGAGGCGTTCGACCGGCGGCCGAAGCCGGCGCCCGTCGAGCACGTGCCGACCGGCGGATTCCAGAAGGCGGCGGCGGAGGCACCGCCCCCGGCCGACGAGCCGCCGAAGCGGCCTCCGGCGGCGGCCATCCTCGGCAAGGGTCGCGGTCCGAAGCGGCACCGCCGCGCTCTCTGACCATGGCGGCCGGCGATGCGCGGGCGCTGAGGCAACGGCTCGAGAGCCTGGCGGCGGCCGGGGTTCTGCAGATCCCTCGCGGCGGCGGCCCGGCGGCAGCGTCCTTCGTGGCGGCAGCTGCCAGGCCGGCCCCCGGCCCGGGCATGCCAGCACCGACGGCGGCGTCCGGGACCCGCGACGCCGCGCTCGCGGTGATTGCCACCGAGGTGGCGGGCTGCACCCGCTGCGGCGAGCTCGCGGCGACCCGCACGCAGACGGTGTTTGGCGCCGGCCGTTCCGACGCGCGGATCTGCTTCTTCGGCGAGGCGCCAGGGGCGGACGAGGACGCGTCCGGGGTGCCCTTCGTCGGCCGCGCCGGGGAACTGCTCACCCGGATCATCGAGGCCTGCCAGCTGCGTCGGGACGACGTGTACATCCTCAACGTGCTCAAGTGCCGCCCGCCGGGTAACAGGACCCCCGGCCCCGATGAGATCGCGCACTGCCGGGGCTATTTCGAGCGGCAGTTCGAGATCATCGCCCCGGAGTACATCTGCTGCCTCGGCACCACCGCCGCCCAGGCCCTGCTCCAGACCACCGAGACCATCGGCCGGCTCAGGAAGCGGTGGTTCCGCTACGGCACCGCCAAGGTGATCTGCACCTACCACCCGTCGTATCTGCTGCGGAATCCCGCGGCGAAACGGGACGTGTGGGAGGACATGAAGGCCCTGATGGCCGATCTCGGCGTCGAGCTCTGAGGGGCGGTTTTTCTGAAGATGCCGGTCGCGACGATCCGATGACATGGTTGGGTCGTGGGGGAGGGGAACAGCCGCTGGCGGGCTGCGCCGGAGCGACCGGCACCTCCGGCTCGGGGGAGGTGCCGGGGGGATCGATGGGCCGTGCTGCCGGAATCGCCGTGACGCGCTGCCTCGCCGGGGTGGGGCTCGTGCTGCTCGCAGGCTGCACGATGTGCCCGGACCCGTACGACTACTCGGGCCCGGTCCCGAACGGATCGGTGCCGCAGAACGACTTCCGGGCCCGCAGCAACGGCATCCTGCCGCTCGGCGCCGCCCCGCGGCCCTGGCCGCCGATCGTCCGTCGCGATGCCGGCGACCGCGGAGTCCAGGGCCTGGTCCGCCGCTCCGGGACGCCGACGCCGGCCGCGGAGCCGGTGACCGTCGCGGCCGCCGAGACACCGGCCGATCCGGCCGAAGCCCGCAGCGTGCTCGTGGTCGTGGCGGGGGAGGAGCCCCAGGATGCGGGCTCGCCGCCCCCCGATCCGTGGGCCGTGGTGCCCGACTTCGATCTGGATGCTCACGCGGGCGACGCGGAGCGGTCGGTGAGCGAGCCGGCGATCGAGACCGCGTCCACGGAGCGCACCGTCGATGTGCCGCCCGTGACCGTGGAGGTGCCCCTGCTGACGGAGACGCCCGGCTGGCGGGAGCGGACGCCGCGGTAGCCCGCGGGCCGGGGCCCGCGCCGCTGGATCAGGTCGGCTTCACGAAGCCGGGTTCCGGAGACCAGCCGTCGGGGACGACGGCATCCTTCGGAACGACGGCGATGCCGTCGCGGACCGTGAATCGCGGGTCGTCGGCGGTGTCGATCCAGGCGTGTTCGTTGACGATCCTCGCCCGGCGGCCGATCCGGGCATTCTTGTCGACGATCGCCCCGGCGATGATCGTGTCGTCGCCGATGCCCAGCGGCGGCAGTCCCCGCGCGGCGTCGTCGGCCAGGCCGTGCTCGGTCTCGTAGAAGTCGTTGCCCAGCACGACCGAGTCGCGGATCACGACGTTGCGGCCGATCCGGCAGCGCAGCCCAATCACGCTGTTTTCGATCACGGCACCCGACTCGATCACGCAGCCGTCGGAGATCAGGCTGTTGCGGATGCTCGCCCCGCCGAATCGCGACGGCGGCAGGAAGCGGCCGCGGGAGTAGATCGGCGCCTCCGCGTTGACCAGATCGAAGGGCGGGGCGGTGCTGGCGAGATCGCGGTTGCACTGGAAGTACGAGCGGATGGTGCCGATGTCCTCCCAGTAGCCGTCGAAGGGATGCAGCTGCACCCGCTTCGCGCGGATCGCCGCCGGAAACACCTCCTTGCCGAAGTCCTGGTAGTCGGTCTTGGTCAGCAGGTCGAGCAGGCAGTCGCGGTCGAAGAGGTAGATGCCCATGCTCGCCATCAGGGAGCGGCCCTGGGCGGGAATGCCCTGCGCCTCGATCCACGCCGGATCGGTTCGCATCATCTCCAGCTCCTTGGGCGTCTGGGGCTTCTCGAGAAAGCCCGCCACCCGTCCCTCGCCGTCGAGCCGCATGATCCCCAGGGCCGAGGCGGCCTCGTCCTTGACCGGAATGCCCGCGATCGTCACGTCGGCCTTGTGGGCCATGTGGGTCGCCAGCATGTCGGCGTAGTTCATGCGATAGAGCTGGTCGCCCGAGAGGATCAGCACGTGCTGGATGTCAGGCTGCTGGAGGTAGCGGAGGTTCTGCCGCACCGCGTCGGCCGTGCCCTGGTACCACCCCGGGCTGTCGAGCGTCTGCTGCGCGGCCAGGATCTCGACGAAGCCCCCGCTGAACGGGTCGAACGTGTAGGTGCGGCGGATGTGGCGATGCAGGCTGACCGAGTTGAACTGGGTGAGCACGTAGATCCGCTGCACGCCGCTGTTGATGCAGTTCGAGAGCGGGACGTCGATGATCCGGTACTTGCCGGCCAGGGGCACGGCCGGCTTGGAGCGGTCGCGCGTCAGCGGGTAGAGCCGCGTGCCGCGACCGCCGCCGAGAACCAGGGCCAACACCCGCTTCACCGCCATGGAGCACTCCTCTCGTGACGCCGCGACCCCGCGGGCCGCCCCATGCTACGGCAAGCCGCCGTGCCGGAGAAAGACGACTCCGGCCGGCCGCAGGCGGCGGCGGACGTCCGCCGCGATCCGGGACCGCGGAGGTCAGCCCTTGACCACGAAGTTCACCATCCGCCCGGGCACCGCCACCACCTTGACGATCTCTCGCCCGACAAGCTGATCCGCGATCTTCGGGTCGGCGAGGGCCGCCGCCTTCATGGCGTCGGCATCGGCATCCGCCGGCACGACCACGCGTCCGCGGAGCTTGCCCTGGATCTGCACCGGGATCTCCACGGTCTCGTCGCGGAGCCAGCGGTCCTCGGCCACCGGCCAGGGGGCCAGCGACACGGGGGCCCGCCGGCCGAGGATCTCCCAGAGTTCCTCGGCCAGGTGCGGTGCGAACGGGGCGAGGATCGTGACGAACGGCTCGAGGATGGCCCGGGGCCGCCGCTCGAGCGGCGTGCAGACGTTGACGAACTCCATCATCCGCGCGATCGCCGTGTTGAACGACAGCGCCTCGATGTCGCGGGTCACCTTGTCGACCGTGCGGTGGAGCTCCCGAAGCTGATCGTCGGAGGGCGGATCGTCGCAGACCTGCGGCGCGAGCGTGACCGCGTCGGCCCGCTCGTCGACGACCAGCCGCCAGCAGCGGTCGAGGAAACCGCGGACGCCGCTCACGCCCGTCGTGCTCCAGGGCTTCGTCGCCTCCAGCGGCCCCATGAACATCTCGTAGAGCCGGAGCGAGTCGGCCCCGAAGTCGCGGACCACGCTGTCGGGGTTCACCACGTTGCCGCGGGCCTTCGACATCTTGTAGGCGCGACTCTCGACCCGGATCTTCGGGGCGTCGCGGAGCACGAAGTGCTCCCCCTGCTTCTCGACCTGATCGGCGGGCACCTTCGCCGCCACGTCGTCCGGGCCGCGCTGCTCCGCCGACACCCAGCCCCCCTTGGCGCTGCGGTAGCCGGTGAACTCCATCTCGCCCAGGATCATGCCCTGGTTGACGAGTTTGCCGAACGGCTCGGGCCGGGACACGTGGCCGCGGTCGTAGAGCACCTTGTGCCAGAACCGCGAGTAGAGCAGGTGGAGCACCGCGTGCTCCGCACCGCCGATGTAGAGATCGACCGGCATCCAGGCCCGTTCGATCTCCGGATCGACGAACCGCTCGGTGTTGTGCGGATCGAGGAAGCGGAGGTAGTACCAGCACGAGCCGGCCCACTGCGGCATGGTGTTCGTTTCCCGCCGATACCGCCTGCCGTCCCGCTCCACGAACAGCCAGTCGTCGGGGGACCGCGACAGCGGCGGGTCGGGCGTGTCGCCCGGCTTGAAGTCGGTGAGGTGCGGGAGGCTGACCGGAAGCTCGCTCGGATCGACGGCCCGGATCACGCCGGTGGGAGTCCCCTGGGCGTCGAGCTCGTGCAGGATCGGAAACGGCTCGCCCCAGAAGCGCTGGCGGCTGAACAGCCAGTCGCGGAGCTTGTAGTTGACGGCCGGCCGCCCGACGCCCGCCGCCGCCAGATCCGGGCCGACCGCGGCGATGAAGTCGCGCGTGGCCAGCCCCGTGTAGGGCCCCGACGCCACGGCCCGGCCCTCGCCGGCAAACAGGCCGCCGGCCGCCGGGCCGGCGTCGCCCAGCGGCTCGACGACGGTGACCACGTCGAGGCCGAAGGCCGTGGCGAACTCGAAGTCACGATCGTCGTGGGCGGGCACCGCCATGATGGCGCCGGTGCCATAGCTGGCCAGCACGTAGTCGGCGACCCACACCGGCACCGGCTTGCCGGTGAGCGGATGGACGACGGAAGAGCCGGTGAACACTCCGGACTTCTCGCGGGCGAGATCGGTGCGGTCGAGGTCGCTCTTGCGGGATGCCGCCTCGCGGTAGGCCTCGATCTCCTGCCGCTGCCCGGCCGTCGTCAGGGCGTCGACCAGCGGATGCTCCGGGGCGATCACCATGAACGTCACGCCGTAGAGCGTGTCGGGCCGCGTGGTGTAGATCCGCAGCACGTCCGCCCCGGGCTTCGCGGGAAAGCCCGACGCCGCCCGGGCCGCCTTCCAGCGGTCATGCGCGTCCGCCGCCGCCGGCGGGGGAATGAAGAAGTCGACCTCGGCGCCCGTGCTCCTGCCGATCCAGTCGCACTGCAGCTTCTTGATGCTCGCGGGCCAGTCGAGCCCGTCGAGTTCCCGCTCCAGCCGGTCGGCGTAGGCGGTGATGCGGAGCATCCACTGCCGCAGGGGAATGCGGACCACCGGGTGCCCGCCCCGCTCGCTGACGCCGCCGATCACCTCCTCGTTGGCGAGGACGGTGCCGAGCGCCGGGCACCAGTTGACCGGCGCTTCCGACTGGTAGGCGAGCCGATGGTCGTCGCGATACGTGGCCACCGCGGACGGGCCGGCCGCGGCGACCTCCGGGGGAATGGGCAGCTCGGCGATCGGTCGGCCCCGCTGTGCGACGGGGTCGAACCAGGTGTCGAAGAGCACGAGGAAGATCCACTGCGTCCAGCGGACGTAGTCCGGGTCGGTGGTCGCCAGCGCCCGGCTCCAGTCGTAGCTGAAGCCCAGCATCCGCAGCTGCCGCGTGAAGTTCGCGATGTTCCGCTCCGTGCTCTCGCGGGGCGGGGTGCCGGTGCGGATGGCGTACTCCTCCGCGGGCAACCCGAAGGCGTCGAAGCCCATCGGGTGCATCACCGTCGTGCCCCGCATCCGCTCGAACCGGGCGACGATGTCGGTGGCGGTGTAGCCTTCGGGATGGCCGACGTGCAGCCCCTCGCCGCTCGGATACGGGAACATGTCGAGCACGTAGGTTTTGCGGTCCGCCGGCAGCCGAGGCGTGGCGAACGCGCCGTGCTCCTCCCACCACGCCTGCCACTTCGGTTCGATTCGCGACGGCTGGTAGCGGGGCATCCGGGCCTCAAGACTTGGGGAGCGTCGGCCGCGGGATGCCCGAAACAGGGCGGAATCCCGGCATCGGCGGCTGGCCGAGCCGCAGCGACCGGATTCTAATGGCCGGGGCCCCGTGGGCAACGAACCCCGTTCATTCCCGCCCTTCACCCGCGCTCGTGAGACACCATGCCAGCCGCCGACCATCCTGCCGGGCCCCTCGTGCTGCAGCGGCAGATGCTGCGGGCCTGCCGTGCCGCCGGGCCGCGGATGAAGGTGGCCGACTCGCTCGGCACGAGGCTCAGCGGCCGCGACCTCCTGGTGGCCATCCTGGTGGTCCGCCGGGTGCTCGACCGTGAGCTGGCGGCGGACGAGAAGCGGGTGGGCGTGCTGCTGCCGCCGACCGTCGGGGCGGCCGTCGTCAACGCCGCCCTGGCGCTCTCGGGCCGGGTCGCCGTCAATCTCAACTACACCTCGACACAGCCGATCCTCGACGTGTGCATCGAGCGGGCGGGCCTGCGGCACGTGATCTCGAGCCCTGCCTTCCTGCCGCGGGTCAAGCTCGACCTGGGCTCGCGGCTGCTCGACGCGGGTATGCTCCGCAAGCGGGCCACGGCCTTCGACAAGGCGCTGGCGTTCGTGCAGGCCCGGCTGATGCCCCTCGGCATGCTGGAGGCGAGCCTCGGGCTCGACCGCATCGGGCCCGACGACCCGCTCACGATCATCTTCACGTCGGGATCGACCGGTGATCCGAAGGGGGTGGTGCTCTCGCAGGAGAACGTGGGCTCGAACGTCCGGGCGATCGACAACCTGCTGCACCTCTCGCCCGGCGACGTGGCGCTCGGCGTGCTCCCCTTCTTCCATTCTTACGGCTACACCACGACGCTCTGGACGCCGCTGACGCTCGAGCCGGCGGTCGTGTACCACGCCGACCCGCGGGACGCGCAGGTGGTGGGGCGGCTCGCCCGGGAGCACCATGCCACGATCCTGATGGCCACGCCCACGTTCCTGCGGATCTACACGCGGCGGACCCCGGCCGAGGATTTCGCGTCGCTGGAGTGCGTGTTCGGGGCGGCCGAGAAGCTGCCGCGGGACGTGTGCGACGGATTCGAGAAGAAGTTCGGCGTCCGGCCCAGCGAGGCCTACGGCGCCACGGAGCTCTCGCCGCTCGTGGCGGCCAACGTGCCGGCCTCGAGGCACGTGCCCGGACGCCCCGTCGATGCCCGCGAGGGCACCGTCGGCAAGCCGATCCTCGCCTGCCGCGCGAGGATCACCGACCGCGACGGCGTCGCGGAACTGCCGGTGGGTCACGACGGGCTCCTCTGGATCGCCGGTCCGAACGTGATGCAGGGCTATCTCGACAGGCCCGACCTCACGTCCAAGGTGGTCAAGGACGGCTGGTACTCCACGGGCGACATCGCCCATCTCGACGCGGACGGCTTCATCACGATCACCGGCCGCGAGAGCCGGTTCTCCAAGATCGGCGGGGAGATGGTGCCGCACATCTCGGTCGAGGAGGCGATCAACGCGGAGCTCGGCGCCGTCGACGGGGAGCTCTTGGCCGTGGTCACCGCGGTTCCCGACCGCGCGAAGGGGGAGCGGCTGATCGTGTTCCACCTTCCGACCGCGCACGACCCGAAGGACGTGGTCCGCCGGCTGCAGGAGCATGGCCTTCCGAACCTCTGGGTGCCGGGCGCGGACGCCTTCGCCGAGATCGCCGAGCTGCCGATGCTCGGGTCCGGCAAGCTCGACCTCAGGCAGCTTGCCGAGCTGGCCCGCGAGCGGTTCGCCGAGGGCGGCCGGGCGTGAGCCGCAGCCCGGACATCCGCGTGACCCTCGGTCGCTGCGACGACATGCGCGGCGAAGTCTTCGTGCGGCTGGAGGCGGAGGGCCACGACCCCACCGCGCCGGAGGGCACGATCACCGGACCTCGTCGTGGTCGCGACGTGACGCTGCCCACCGCGACCCGGCTGGTCCCGCTGCCCGCCATCACCGGCTCGGCCGCCGTGTCGCGGGCCATCCTCACCGAACCGGCCTTCTGGACCCCGGAGCTGCCGAATCTCTACCGGGTCGAGGTCTCGCCGCGGGCCGCCGCCCCGGACGCGGATCCCACGGCCGCCTCCTGGATCGGCCTGCGGCGGCTGGGGGTGCGGGGCCGGTCGTTCTGGCTCGACGGCCGCCGGTGGGTGCCCCGGGCGATCGCCGCCGAGCTCAGCGTCGCGGGCGCCCGCGAGGCGGGTGTCGGGCTCGTGGTCGAATCGCCGGCCGACGACCTGCTGGCCGCGGCCGACGAGACGGGCGTCGCGGTGGTGGCCGTGCTGCGGGCCGCCGAGGTGAGCCCCGACCGGATCGCGAGGCTGGCCCGGCATCCTTCCGCGATGCTCGCGATCATGACCGACCTGCCCGCCGCCGGGGCAGCGCTCGCCGACATCCGGCGACTCGCGGGCACCCTGCAGCTCGGGGTCGCCGCCGATGGCACCGAACCACCGCCGCCGGAGCAGGACGGCATCGACTTTCTCGCGGTCATGCTGTCCGAAGAGGGCGTGCCCCACGCCGGCTGGACAGCGCGACCGTCGCGGCCGCTCGTGGCCTGGCGACGGGGCCGGCCTGCGGGGCGGGGTGACTGCGACCGGCTCCAGCGGGATCTGGCCGAGTGGCGCTGCAGCCCGCCGCCCGGGGAGCCGATGTGGGACTGGG
>JBIIMU010000076.1:0-8594 GCA_044337845.1 Pirellulales bacterium
CTCGCCGCACACCGTCCGCAGAAACTCCGGCGGCGCGTGGTCGGCGAACGACTTGGTGGGCGACGGAAAGCACGGGCCGATGCCGAGGTAGTCGGCGCCGTCGCTCACCGCCGCCCGGGCCTCGCCCACGTCGTGCGCCGTGCGGCCCACGAGCCGGTCCGGGCCGATCACCCGCCGGGCGAGCGACACCGGCAGATCGTCGGCTCCCACGTGGGCTCCGTCGGCCGCCACGGCCGCCGCCACGTCGACGCGATCGTTCACCACGACGAGCGGCCGCGTCGTGCTCGCATCCCGGCGGGCGATCGCCAGCGCCGTCCGCACCCGCTCGGCGAGCAGCGGCAGCGGCAGCGACTTGTCGCGGACCTGCAGCATCCGCACGCCCGCCTCGACCAGCGACGCCACGAGCCGCGCGAACGAGTCGGCGTCGCGGCCGCCGTCGACCAGCACGCACAGCGACACGCCCGCGAGCCGGTCGGACGCCCGCACGGCGGCGAGCGCGGCCCGCTCCAGGGTGTAGGCGCGGTAGCGGAGCGCCTCGAAGCCCGGCGCGGCGGCGACGGCCACGACGGCGGCGGATTCCTGGAGACTGCGGAGCGCCTGGGCCGCCCGGGCCGCGTTGGCCGCCACGAGATCGGCCAAGCCCCCCCGGGGGAGAACCGCCTCGGCCTCCACGCCCACGCCAACGTCGCCGAGCACGTCGCGGGCGCCGGTTCGCCGCCACAGCCCATGCCGGGCGAGCAGCCCCACGAGGTCGTGGCGGAGGTCCTTGGCGGTGCGGGTGAGGTGCTCGTCGTCGAGGCCGAACCGGAGCACGTCTTCGAGCACCCGCAGCGCCTCGGCGGCCCGGTTGGCCGACGCGTCGATCATCCGCCAGATGCCGAAGGCGCCTTCCCCGCCCGCTCCACCCAGTTCGCCAGATTCGCCGCGTGTCATGGTTGCCGACCGTTGTACCGCGCCGGCGGTCGCCTTGGAGAACGGCCGCCGGATTCCTACACTCCCGCCCCCTCGCCCGTCCGGAACGGCCGCATGCACGCCCTCCGCTATCTCACGCTCGTCTGGCCCGGCCTGCCCTGGGCGTGGCTGCGGGGCAGCCTCTCGGGCCTCGTGCTCGCGCTCGCCTTCGCGGTCTCGATCGACGTGGCGCTGGTGACGACCTGCATCTGGCCCGGACTCGTCGAACTGCCGCTGACGGTCGGCCTGTGGACGGCGGTCGCGGTTCTCTGGCTCGTGTCCGCGGTGTCGGCGGCTGCCGCCTTCCCGCCACCGATCGCCGTGGCCCGCTCCGCCGCGGCCGACGAGCTCTTCGTGAAGGCCCGCGATGCCTACCTCGCCCGGGACTGGCTGCAGGCCGAGGCCAGGATCCGCGACCTGCTGAAGGCGGCCCCGACCGACGGCGAAGCCCAGCTGCTGCACGCCACGCTGCTTCGCCGCACGGGCCGGCCCGCCGAGGCCCGGCAGGCTCTGGAGAAACTCTCCCGCAGCGACAGCGGCGCGTCGTGGAGCCGCGAGATCGCCGTGGAATGGCAGCGGCTGGAGACGCCGCACGCGGCCGCCGAGGATGCCCCGGGGCCGACCGTCCTGCCGCTCCACGGGGAGTCCGGCGGAGACGCCGCGCGGACCGCCGCCTGACGACGGTCGAAAAAGCCGGTTTTTCCCGGGCAAAGGCCCGGCGGCCGGACTTTCCCGCGGGCCAGTCCTAGAATCCCCGGACGGGTTTGGCGTAAGGTTTGCACCCTCCACGTTATGGCCGGGGAGCCTGCCGGAATGGCACGCCCCCATCCGCCCCGCCCGGGGCCGAAAGGACACAGGATCTGCCCATGTACGAGCGTTTCACGGACCGTGCCCGGAAGGTGATGCAGCTGGCCAACCAGGAGGCCCAGCGGTTCAACCACGAGTACATCGGCACCGAGCACGTGCTCCTGGGCCTGATCAAGGAGGGAAGCGGCGTCGCCGCCAACGTGCTCAAGAACCTCGACATCGACCTGCGGAAGATCCGCATGGAGGTCGAGAAGCTCGTGCAGAGCGGCCCCGACATGGTCACGATGGGCAAGCTGCCGCAGACGCCCCGTGCGAAGAAGGTCATCGAATACTCGATGGAGGAGGCCCGCAACCTCAACCACAACTACGTCGGCACCGAGCACATCCTCCTCGGCCTGCTCCGGGAGCAGGAAGGCGTGGCCGCCCAGGTGCTGATGAACCTCGGCCTCAAGCTCGAGGACGTCCGCGAGGAGGTGCTCAACCTCCTCGGCCACGGCATGGAGAACGAAGGGGGCGAGCGGGCCGGCATGGGGGGCCGTCAGCCGGCGGGCAGCGGCGGGGGCGGCGGTGAGGGCAGCCCCAAGGCGGGCAAGAGCAAGACGCCGGCTCTCGACAGCTTCGGTCGCGACCTCACGGAACTCGCCCGCCAAGGCAAGCTCGATCCGGTGATCGGTCGCGAGAAGGAGATCGAGCGGGCGATCCAGATCCTCTGCCGCCGCACCAAGAACAATCCCGTGCTCCTCGGCGAGGCCGGCGTGGGCAAGACCGCGATCGTGGAGGGCTTCGCCCAGCGGGTCGTCGACGGGAACGTGCCCGAGTTGCTCGCCGACCGCCGGATCGTGGTCCTCGACCTCGCGATGATGGTCGCGGGCACGAAGTACCGCGGCCAGTTCGAGGAGCGGATCAAGGCCGTGATGAACGAGGTCCGCCGCGCCAAGAACACGATCCTGTTCATCGACGAGCTCCACACGCTCGTGGGTGCCGGCGGCGCCGAGGGGGCGATCGACGCCTCCAACGTGCTCAAGCCGGCCCTGGCCCGCGGCGAGATCCAGTGCATCGGGGCCACCACGCTCGACGAGTACCGCAAGTACATCGAGAAGGATTCGGCGCTCGACCGCCGCTTCCAGATCATCATGATCGAGCCGGCCACGAAGGACGAGGCGGTCGAGATCCTCAAGGGCCTCCGCGACCGCTACGAGAGCCACCACCGCGTGAGCATCTCCGACGCCGCCCTCGAGGCGGCCGTCGACCTCTCCAGCCGCTACATCACCGGCCGCTGCCTGCCCGACAAGGCGATCGACGTGATCGACGAAGCGGGCGCCCGCGTCCGGCTCAAGGCGATGACCAAGCCGCCAGACCTCAAGGAGATCGACGAAGAGGTCGAAAGGCTCAACAAGGAGAAGGAGGAGGCGGTCGCCAACCAGGACTTCGAGAAGGCGGCGGCGCTCCGCGACCAGGCCGACAAGCTCAAGAAGAAGAAGCAGTCGATGACCCGCGACTGGCGGGACAAGAGCCGCGAGGCCGACGGCGTCGTGGACGAGGAGGTGGTGGCCGAGGTCGTCTCGAAGATGACCGGCATTCCCCTCACGCGGATGAGCACCGAGGACCAGGCCCGGCTGATGGGCATGGAGGGCGAACTCCACAAGAAGGTGATCGGCCAGGAGGCCGCGATCAAGAGCGTGTCGAAGGCGGTCCGCCGCAGCCGCTCGGGCCTCAAGGACCCGAAGCGGCCGATCGGCTCGTTCGTGTTCGCCGGGCCGACGGGCGTGGGCAAGACGCTGCTGGCCAAGGCCCTGGCCCAGTTCATGTTCGGCGATGCCGAGGCGCTCATCCAGATCGACATGAGCGAATACATGGAGAAGCACAACGTCAGCCGCCTGATCGGCGCGCCGCCGGGCTACGTGGGCTTCGAGGAGGGGGGCCAGCTGACGGAGAAGATCCGCCGCCGGCCCTACGCCGTGGTGCTGCTCGACGAGATCGAGAAGGCGCATCCCGACGTGTTCAACATGCTCCTGCAGGTGATGGAGGAGGGCCGCCTCACCGACTCGTTCGGCCGCAACGTCGACTTCCGCAACACGATCATCATCATGACGACCAATGCGGGAGCCGAGGCGATCAAGAACGAGGCAGCGTTCGGCTTCCAGAAGCCCGACGACGACGCCAGCTACGAGGGGATGAAGGGCCGCGTCAACGAGCGGATCGAGAGGGTCTTCCGCCCCGAGTTCTTGAATCGCCTCGACGACGTGATCGTGTTCCACCACCTCACGGTCGAGGACCTCAAGCAGGTGATCGACATCGAGCTGGCCAAGGTCCGCGAGCGGCTCGCCGAGCGGGGCCTCAAGCTCGAGCTCACCGACGAGGCCAAGAAGTTCCTCATCAAGAAGGGCTCCGACACCGACTTCGGCGCCCGGCCGCTGCGTCGGGCCCTCGAGAACTTCATCGAGGACCCGGTGAGCGAGGAGCTGCTCAAGGGCGAGTTCGAGGGCAAGGACACCATCCAGGTGGACTGCATCGAAGTGGCCGGCAAGAAGCAGCTCTCCTTCAAGGGCCTGGTGACGGCCGAGCCGGTCGCCGCGGCCCCCGCGGACGAGACGGGCGGCTGAGGTCCGATTCGGCGACCGGCACGGTGCGGGCCATGACCGGCGGCCTTCGGCTTCCGGTCGTGGCCCGATTGCCCAGGTTCCCTCGTGTCCCCTGCCCCGCGTGGGGCGGCTGACCGCGCGGGTGCCGCGGCCTGCCCCAGTCGCCGGTTCCGCCGACCGTTCCCCGGTCGGACTCATGTCCCCCAACCGGCACGACCGATACCACCGGCAGGGTTTTCCGTGCGCCTCCCTTTCCGGATCGTCCGATGGCCACAGCATCGCAGCCAAACGCGGCATCAGCCCAGGGCGGCCTGAGCCACTGGCTCGTCTCGCTGGTGGCGGGCCTCGGCAGCTTCGCGATGAACTGGGTCGCGGGCGTGGGCGACGTGACCGTGTTCGCGTTTCAGACGCTCCGCTGGATGGTCTCCCGGCGGCAGCGCCGCGACGTGCTGATCCCCAACTTCTACCAGATCGGCGTGATGTCGCTGCCCGTGGTGGCCCTGACGGGGCTGTTCATCGGGATGGTGCTGGCCGTGCAGAGCTACGCCCAGTTCAAGGCCCTCGGGCTGCAGACGCGGCTCGGTTCCGTGATCAACCTGTCGCTGGTGCGCGAACTCGGCCCGGTGCTCGCCGCCACGATGCTCGCCGGCCGTGTCGGCTCCGCGATGGCGGCGGAACTGGGCACCATGCGGGTCACCGAGCAGATCGACGCGCTGGAGAGCATGGGGGCCAATCCCATCTACTACCTCGTCGTGCCGAGGTTTCTCGGCTGCCTGGTGCTGATCCCGTCCCTCACGGTGATGGCCGACTTCATGGGCGTGCTGGGGGGCTACTTCTACTCCCACGTCCTGCTGGGCATCGACTACCACCACTACTGGGCCAACTCGCGGGAGTACGTCGACGCCTTCGACTTCCTGCTCGGGATCTTCAAGAGCCTGTTCTTCGGGGCGGCGATCGCGCTGGTGAGCTGCCACCACGGATTCCACTGCGAGCCGGGCGCCGAGGGCGTGGGCCGGGCCGCCACCAACGCCTTCGTCCACTCGTTCGTCCTGATCCTGGTGCTCGACCTCTTCCTGGGGATCTGGCTCAACAACGTGCACGACTTCTTCCGTCCGGAGGGCCCGCGCCGGCTCCTCTGACCCGCCATGCCCGCCCTCGCCCATCCGCCGTCCCGCCACCGCGACGCTCCCGCCGGCCCGCTCCTGCGGGTCGAGCGGCTCGCCGTGCGCTTCGGCGGCCAGGAGGTGCTCCGGGACATCTCGATCGATCTCGATCCCGGCCAGACGCTCGTGGTGCTCGGCGAGAGCGGCTGCGGCAAGACGGTGCTCCTGAAGACGATGATCGGCCTGATCCGCCCGAGTTCCGGCGCGGTGCTCTTCGAGGGGGCGTCACTGGCGTCGCTCAACGACCGCTCCCTGGCCCACCTCCGTACCCGCTACGGGTTCGTCTTCCAGGGCGCCGCGCTGTTCGACAGCCTGTCGATCCTCGACAACATCGCCTTTCCGCTCCGCGAGCACACCCGGCTGCCCGAGGCGGAGATCCGCCGCATCGTGGAGTCGCTCGTCGACGAGGTCGGGCTGCCGCGAACCGTGCTCCCCAAGAAGCCGGTCCAGCTCTCGGGCGGCATGCGGAAGCGGGCCGGCCTCGCCCGGGCCCTCGCCCTCGACCCGCTGCTCGTGCTCTACGACGAGCCGACCACCGGCCTCGATCCGATCATGACCGACGTGATCAACGAGCTGATCCTCGAAGTGCGGCGGCGGCCCGGCGTCACCAGCGTGGTCGTCACGCACGACATGAACACCGCCCGCAAGGTCGCCGACCGCGTGATCATGCTCTACCCCGCCTTCCGGCTGCAGCCGGGCGAGCCGCAGATCGTGTTCGACGGCAGCGTGGCCGACCTCGACCGATCCACCGACCCACGGATCCGGCAGTTCGTCGAGGGTCGGGCCGGCGGCCGCCTGACGGAACTCCGCGAAGAGCAGGCCCGCGGAACGGCGGACGACGAGGGCCCGGCATCCGCCGCGGAGGACGAGGCATGAACGACCGCGTGATGCAGTTCCGGGTCGGCGTCGTGGTGCTCGCCACGGCCATCATCACCGGCATCCTGATCGTGCTGTTCGGCGACCTGCCGTCGCTCGTGCAGGCGACCTATCCGCTGAAGATGAGCTTCACCGACGCCCGGGGCGTCGCCGACGGCACACCGGTGAGAAAGAACGGCATTCTCGTGGGCCGCGTCGCCAGCGTGGAGCTCGACGAGAAGGGGGGCGTGAGCGTGGTGGCCGACATCGACTCCTACGTGCCGATCTACCGCGACGAGCAGCCCCGGATCGCCACCACGCTGCTCGGCGACGCCGAGATCCAGCTGGTGCCGGGCACGATCCGACCGCCCCGGCAGCGGGTCGGGAAAGACGAGATGCTCGTGGGCGCGGTGTCCCGCGACCCGTTCGAGGTGTTCGCCACGCTCGAGCCGAAGGTCAGCGGGGCGATGCAGTCGCTCGCCGAGGCGAGCGACGCGGTCAAGAAGCTCTCCGACAACCTCGACCGCATGATGCTCGGCGACGACGACCGGTTCTCACAGATGGTGCAGAAGACCGAGGCGGCCCTCGATTCGTTCAGCGCCGCGATGGCCAACATCAACGACGTGATGGGCGATCCCCAGGCCCGCGCCAATCTCAAGCAGACGCTCAACGCGCTGCCGGACGTGATCGCGGACCTGCGGAACACGGTCCAGGGCATCGGCGAAACCGTCGACACCGCCGATCGCAACCTCCGCAACCTCGAAGGCCTCACCAAGCCGCTCGGCGAGCGCGGGGAGGGGATGGTGGCCGCGATCGACAAGACGATCGGCCGGCTCGACGAGACGCTCCAGCAGGCCTCCACGTTCGCCCAGGCGCTCAACGAGTCGCAGGGGACGCTGGGCAAGCTCGTCCGCGACCCGCAGGTCTACAACGACCTCGCGCAGGCGGCGGCCAACGTGAACCGGCTCACGAAGGAGCTTCGCCCGATCGTCGACGACGTCCGGGTGTTCACCGACAAGATCGCCCGGCACCCCGAACAGCTCGGCGTGCGGGGCGCCCTCGACCGCCGGCCCGGCCTCAAGTGACCGAGGGCTCGCGACCCCCGCCGGCCTTCGGCACACCCGATCCGGCCGCCGGCACCGGGGCGGCCGTCGTCGGCGCGGTGTGGCCGCAGCCGGCGAGATCGTCGAGGCCTGCCTCGCGAAGTCGGCTGCCGTAGCGGGCCGACAGCCAGGCGATCGTCTGCTCGATCGTGTCGGCCTGGAGGAGCACCAGATCCCCCTTGCCGACGGCGTCGAGCACCGCGGCGGCGCTGGTCGCCCAATCCCCGCCGGCCTCCACCCGCACGGTCTTGCCGGCGGGCGTCGCCTCGTGGATGCCGCCGGTGATCAGCCGCGTGATCTCGCCGGGCTGGCGACCGCGGATGTAGGCGTCTTCGTAGATCACCACGCGTTCGAACGACGCCGCCAGCAGCCGTCCCTGGGCGACGAGATCCTCGTCGCGGCGGTCACCGGCCGCCGAGTAGACCGCGGTCCGGCGGGCATGCGGAAACCTCGCGAGCGTGCCGCAGATCCGCTCCAGCGACGGGACATTGTGGCCGTAGTCCACCACGATCGACGCGCCGTCGAGGTCCAGGAGGTTGAACCGGCCCGGCGATCCCCCCGAGCCGCTGGAAAAGCTCTCCAGGCCGAGCCGCACGAGTTCCAGCGGCACGCCGAGTCGCCACGCCGCGGCGGCGCTGGCCAGCACGTTCTCGACCTGGAAGTCCACCAGGCCCCGATGCACCAGCGGCACGCGATCGAGGTGCGCCAGACGGGTCTCGCGGGGGCCGTCGCAGAGCACGATCCAGCCGTCGCGGACGGTGGCCGCGAGCCCGCCCTGGGCGAGATGCTCGACGACGACCGGGTTCGCGGGATTGGCGTCGAAGTAGACCACCTGCCCCTTGCACCACTTCTTCATGGCCACGACCAGCGGGTCCGCGGCATTGAGCACGGCCGCTCCGCTGGGCCGGACCGCGGCCACGATCGCCCCCTTCACCCAGGCGATCTGCTCGGGCGTGTCGATCTCGCCGATGCCGAGGTGATCCCCCTCAGCGATGTTGGTGACCACGGCCACGTCGCAGCAGTCGAAGCCGCAGCCCTCGCGGAGGATGCCGCCGCGGGCCGCCTCGAACACCGCCGTCGTCACCGCCGGATTCGCGAGCACGCGGCGGGCGCTCTTCGGCCCGCTGCAATCT
>JBIIMU010000077.1:0-8574 GCA_044337845.1 Pirellulales bacterium
CGTGCCGATCCGCGGCGCGGGGATGCCTCCCGCCGGCGCGTAGCTGGCGAGCAGCCGCTCGGAGACCTGCTGCACGTCTTCCGGCCAGCGGAACTCGAGCTCCTGGAGCCGCCGGGCCGACACGATCGGATGCCGCCGCCCCCGCGCGCAGAGGTACACCTGCTCGCCGAACGCCGTGCCCCGAGCCTGGAGAATCACGGCTTCCCGGCGGAGCGCCGCGAGCATCGGCTGCGGGTCGATCGGGGTGACCGCCGGCGCGGTGTCGGTGAATACGATCATCATGGGCCTCTCGGGTCAGGCAGCCTGGCGGGTTGACGTCGCGGAGGCACCCCGCATGAACTCCCAGACGTCCGCGAAGGCCTGGTCCCAGCTGGAGTGATTGCGGCGAATCGTCTCCCAGCCTGCCCGGCGGACCGGCAGCAGGTCGTCGTAGTGCTCGACCGCCCAGGTGAGCCGATCGGCGATGGCCGGGGCGCTCGCCGGGGCGAGCAGGCAGTTCTCGCCGTCGCGGAGGAGCCAGTGGTTGGCTCGGTTGTCGTTCGACACGAGCAGCCCGCCGCAGGCCATGAACTCGAACGGCAGGTACGAGGGATGCCTGGTCATCATCATCACGAAGCCCATGTGGCACGAGCGGTAGAGGTCGCCCGTGGCGCGGTAGTCGAGCAGCCCGAGGCTCTCGATCACGCCGTCGAGCCCGTAGTCGGCCGTGTTCCACGGGGCGCCCGCACAGAGAATCTGCACGCGATCCCCGAGGCGGCCCTTGAGATCCCGCAGCGCCGCGGCCGCGAGTTCGAAGCCGTTGCGCGAGTGGCCGGGACGGCCGTAGAAGAACAGCCGCAGCGGGCCGCCGGCCGGCCGGAGCGGATGGCCGTGGAACACCTCGGGGTCGATCTGCGGCGCGAAGTGGACGGCCCGTCCGCCGTGCTCGTCCTCGTAGAGCCGCCGCAGGGTGCGGGTGTTGGCGATTCCATAGAAGCCGAAGTCGTACGTCAGCTCCGCCTGGGCCGAGGTGGAGCCCGCGGGATAGAAGAGCGGCTCCCAGTCCTGGATGAAGTAGAACTTCAGGCCCGTGTTCCGCACCTTCTGGAGCACGTAGGCGGTCGTCCACAGGGTGGCGACCGAGTAGTCGGCCGGCGGGATCACGCGGATCGCCTCGGCGGAATCGAGCGGCAGCACGACCGACCCGGCGAGGGTGGGGAATGCCGTCGCGATCCGCTCCCGCATGAGGTGCGGATCACAGCCGCCGCAGATCAGGAACCGCTGCCGCACGCCCCGCACCCGCTGCAGGTACTCGGCGCACCGCAGGATCGTCATCACGCCGCCGTAGAACGGATTGTCGAAGGGGGGCAGATACCAGTTGCACCAGCCGGCGCCCGCTCCGCGGCCCACCCGTTCCGGGTGCTGCTGCGGCTGTCGCAGGTCGTCGAGTGACAGCGCGTTGATTCCCGCGAGCACCATCGCATCGGCCGCGTAGGACCCCGGCCGGGGCGGGCCCCCGGCGACCGTGGCGCTGGCGCGCTTCGGCAGCCGGAGCCGCGGCAGAAACGTCCGCCGGCGGGCGGGCGGTGCGACGGTCGCGCGGGCCGACGGGGTGATGTCGAGCGTCAGCGGGGCCACCGCACCGAACGCCGGGTGGAAGTGCGGATCCGACCGGAGGCTGTCGTGGAACGCCGGCATCGGCGGCAGGTCGCCGTCGTGGAGCGTCACCCGGGCGTGCGGATCGACCATCCCGCGGCGGCCGTTGCGACGGATCGTGCCGCAGAGATCGACGAAGGTCGACTGCCAGTCGAGCCGTTCGTCGAAGCCGCCGGCGGCGACCCAGGCGTCGGCGTTCACGGCGACGGCCCAGGGGCTCGCGGCGGAGCAGTTGCGATACCAGAGCGGACCCCCGAACCAGCCCCACTGGCGGAGCGGCGAGCCGCGGAACATCGGCGAGCCGACGCCGTTGGCGTCCACCACCAGGCCGGCCTCGACCACCGAGCCGGCGGCGTCGAGGATCAGGCCGCTGGCGAAGCCGATCTCGGGGTGGCACGTGACCCAGGCGGCGAGTTCGGCGACACCGCCGTCCGTCACCGACCGCACGCGGCCGGAGAGGAACACGATCGCCCGCGTCGACGCCAGCGATCGGGCCACCACCTGATTGGCCAGGCGGGTGCGCCGCTCGCTCGTGCCGACGATGAACTCCACGCCGTCGATGGCGCCGATCCAGGCCACGACGTCGGCAGGCGCGATGACGGTCACCGCCACGACGCCGTCGGCGGCCCGGCAGGAGCGGGTGAGCTCCGCGATGCCCGCGGCATCCGCCGACGTGCCGTCGATCACCACGTGGATGCCCGCCGCCGCGGGGCTCCAGCGCACGTGGAATCCGGAGTCGTCGTTCGGCTCGACCTGGGCGTCGAGACCGAGCCGCTCGACGCGGTCGCGCAGCGCCGTCAGCTGGCCGTCGAGCGCGTAGGGCTTGGCGGCCAGCCCGGTCGACGTCGACGCCGCGTGGATCCGCCAGTGGTAGTGGACGCCGGGCACGCGGATGATCCGCCGCGACCGCTCGCAGGCCCGCAGGAAGATGTCCCAGTCCTGGGCGCCGTCGGTGACCCGGCGAAACCCGCCGATCTCCTCGACCACCTGCCGGCGGATGAGGTTGAAGTGGGTGAGGTAGTTGACCGACCAGAGGATCTCGGGGCTCCACTCGGGCTTGAACAGGGCGTTTTGGCGGAGCGTGGAGTCCTCGTCGATGCTGTCCTTGTCGGAGTAGAGGAAGTCGGCCTCCGGCTCGGCGGCGATCGCCTCGGCCATGCGCTCCAGGGCGAACGGCGTGAGTTCGTCGTCGTGGTCGAGCAGGGCGATGAACTCGCCGCGGGCCATGGCGAGGGCCGCGTTGGAGTTGGCCGAGATGCCGCCGTTGGCCGACAGGAACTCGACGCGGAACCGGGGGTCCCGCTCCGCCCAGGCTTCGAGGAGGCGACGGTTTTCGATGTCGTCGGCCGCGGCGCAGGCCAGGCAGGCCTCCCAGTCGCCGAACGTCTGGGCGGCGAGCGACTCGAGCGTTCGCGCCAGGAATCGCGTCTTCACGCGGTAGACGGGGATCAGCACGCTGACCAGCGGCCGTTCGGCGGCGGTGGCGGGCGGCCGGGCCGGCCGCGCCGAGGCCGGACGGTCCTGCGGCACCTCCTGCGAGGCGATCCAGGCCGCATACTCCGCCGGTGCGGCCGACATGCCGCCGACGAGCGCCGGCAGGGGCGTCTGCTGGTTCACGAGCGCCTCGAGCCGCCGCATCATGCGCCGCGACCGCGCCGCCCGCATGCGGGTCTGGATCCGGGGCACCACCTGACCCACGAGAGGCATGCGTCCGGCCGCCTCGGCGAGCGTTCTGCCTAGTTTCATCGGACCATCTGCTGGAGGGAGAACGGGTTGACCCCGGGACGGTTCCCGGCGCCGGGCGGGGTGATAG
Organism: Pirellulales bacterium; assembly: GCA_044337845.1. Taxonomy (GTDB): domain Bacteria; phylum Planctomycetota; class Planctomycetia; order Pirellulales; family UBA1268; genus QWPN01. The sequence continues at coordinate 3,449 of JBIIMU010000077.1, forward strand.
CGAACGGCGCGGGGCGGGGCAATCCCGCTCGGATCGCCGTGGGACTCCCCTCGCGACGGTGGGGCTGGCCTTGAGCGGGTCTGCCACTTTCCCTATCAACCCGCCGCCGCTCCCGGCGTTCGTCGCCTTCCGCTCCGGGCTCCCCATGACCTCCCCCGCCTTGCTTCCTCCGTCGTCCGCCGCGGCCGGTGGCCACGCGGTCGTCGTCGGCGGCATGCACCGCTCGGGCACGTCGCTGCTCGCGTCGCTGGTCCACGGGGCCGGCGTCTCGATGGGGCAGCGGCTCATGGGAACCGGCAACGGCAATGACGCGGGTCACTTCGAGGACCTCGACTTCCACGACCTCCACGAGCGGGCGTTGATCGGCAACGGCCTGGGTGCCGAGGGATTCACGCCGGTCGCCGAGCCCGCCGTGCCGGAGCCCCTGCGGGCCGCGGCCGAACGGCTCGTCGCCGACCGGCGGGGCAGCGGATGCCCGTGGGGCTGGAAGGATCCGCGGACGGTGCTGTTTCTCGAGTTCTGGGCCGAGATGCTCCCCGAGGCGCGGTTCGTGTTCGTGTTCCGCAGCCCGTGGGAGGTGGTCGACTCCTTCTTCCGCCGAGGCGATCCGGCGTTCGTCTTCAATCCGCTGCTCGCCGCCCGCGTCTGGCTGCACTACAACCGGCTCATCCTCCGGTTCGTGTCGCGGCACCCCGACCGGTGCCTTGTCCGCGAGACCCGGCAGGTCGCCCAACAGGCCAAGCAGGTGTTCGCGGCGATCCGCCATCGGCTGGGGGTGCCCGTGGGCGATCCGCCGGAGCTGTATCGGCCCGAGCTGCTCGGCAGCGACGCCGAAGGCCGACACGCGCAGCTGCTCGCCGCCGCGTTCCCCGAGGCGATCGAGGTCTACCATCGGCTCTGCCACGAGGCGGGCACGCGGCCGCCGGCGTTCGACCCGGGCCCGCTCTCCACCGCCGAGCTCGCCATCCTGGAGTGGTCGCGGGCCGCCCGGCTCGAGCGCGACAACGACGACGTGCGGCGCGACTGGATCGCCATCCGCGCCGCGGCCGACGCCGAGATCGCGGCCCTGCGGGCGCGGCTCGACGAGGCCGCGCCGGCCGCCGAGCCACAGGTCCCGAGGGCCGCCTGATCCGCGGCGCGACACCCATGGCCACCCGAGGGCGGTTCACCGACTCGATCGTCGCCCAGGTCCGGCTCGCCGCCGCCTGGGCCCTCGCGCTCGCCGTGGTCGCGGCCGGAGCCACGGCCGCCTTTCGCGGCGTCGACGCCCGGGCCCGCGCCGCGTTCGCGGAGCATCGGCGGCTGGCCCCCGCCCCGCAGGCCGCGGTCGGGGAGGTCGTCGGCTCGGTCGCCGTGGTCGATGACGTCGTCGTGCGCCACGAGTTCGACGTCGCCGACGACGGGCTGACGGGCCTCCGGCTGCGGACCGTCACCTGGGGCGCGACGCCGGAGGAGTACGGCTGCCGCTGGTCGCTCGTGGAGGTGGCCGCCGACGGCCGCTCGCTGGGAACCGTCCGCAGCGGGACGCTCTCGCCGGCCGCGGCCACCGACTGGGGCTACGCCGAGCTGCGGTTCGACCCGATCATCGACAGCGCCGCCGCACGGTATGCGCTGCGGATCACGACCGGGCCGGGCCCGCGCGAGAAGCCGCTCGGACTGCCGCTGTTCCGTCCCGTGGAGCCGGCCGTCGACGTCTCGGTTCGCCAGCGTCACGGGGGGCCGCGCCGCGACCTGCCGCTGCCCGCGGTGCTCGACGTGCAGCCCGTCCACGTGCCGGAGGGAGCCTGACCATGGCCGCCCCGTCATGTCCGCCGGCCCGGGGCTCGTTCCGCGCCGACCTGGCGCGGGTCGCCGCCGCGCCGCTGTTCCAGTTTCTCGTGGCCACGGCCATCGGCACCGTGATCCTGTTCGCCCGGGCACCGGCGGCGTACGTGTCGCCGCTCTTGTTCGCGGAGGACTGGCACTGGACCTCACTCGTCGAGACGCGGGGCGTCGTGCAAGCCGCGTTCCGCGCCCGCGGCGACTACGCCGTGCTCGGCAACACGCTGCTCCTCGGCTCGGCTTCGGCGGTGGCGCAGGGCCTCTGCGACGACGTGTTCGCACTGCCGTGCTGCCTCGCGGTGCTCTCCTATGCCTTCTTCGCGGCCACGTTCGCGCTGCCGGTGCTGCTCCTGCAACGCCAGCTCGGCACGGGATTCTGCTGGGCCGCCTGGCTGCTCGCCTGCACGCTGCCGCTGGGCGTGGAGACCTGGTCGGGGTTCGAGATCCTGGGTCGCGCGGTCAACGTGGGATTCGTGTTCCTGTACATCGCCTTCGTGCTCCTCTGGTATCGCACCACGGCCGTGCGGTCGTTCGCCCAGGCGCTTCCCGTGGACGTGGGCCTCCTGGTGTGCACGGCCACGAACCCGTTGTGCATCCCCATGCTCGCGGCGGCGGCCTGGCCTGCGGTCCACCGCTGGCTCGGCGGACGCGCGCGGGCGGCGGCGATCGTGCGCGAGGGGGCCTTCGTCAGCCTCTGCCTGCTCGCCATCGCCTGCGTGGCGGTCAACGGCCTGCCCACGGCGCGGCGGCCGAGCATGGAGGCGGCGCCCCCTGCGTCGTTCGCCGCCGCGGTCGAGATCGGCCTGGCCCGCGGCCTGCTCTATCCGCTCGTCTGGCCGATCTACCGGCACCTCGCCACGTGGAGCACGCTCGCGCTCGCGGCGGGAGCGGGAGTGGCGGTCTGGCGGTGGGGGCGGCCCGAGCACCGGCCGCTGATGGCAGGGGGGCTTGCCACGGTGCTGCTCGTCTCGGCCGTCTTGGCCCTGCAGCGCGGCGAACTGGCCGCGATCCTCGAGGGCTACCTGCACACGTCGCCCGACCGGTACTTCTACGCCCAGAACCTCGTGGCGATGCTGATGCTGGTGACCTTCGCGGCCGACCTCGCCCGCCGGCTCCGCGACCGGCCGCGGCTCGCCTGGCTGCCGGCAGCTGGCCTCGGCTGCCTCGCGGTCGCGGCCGTGATCCACGAGCCGCCCGGGAGAATCACGGCGTCGCAGTTCTACGTCGCCGATGACGGGGCGACGGAGGCGGCGGCGCGGCGGGCCTGCCGCGAGGGCCGCTTCGTCGACGCCCGCCGGCGGCCCGGCCCTGCCGGCGACTACGTCGAGATCTCGGTGTCGCGGCTCGCCGGCGCGCCGCTGCTCCTCCCGCGGCGTGCGGTCGAGCGATCGCTCGCGGCCCGCGCCGAGCGGCGGCGAATCGCCCTCCAAGCCCTGGCCAGCCCCCGGTTCTGAACCCCGCCCATGCGCCGTCCCCTCGGTCCATCATCGCGCCTCGACGCCGCCGTCATCGGCGGTGGCTTCTACGGCTGCATGCTCGCCCTGCACCTGAAGTCGGCCGGGGCGCGGGTGGCCGTCTTCGAGAAGCACGACGACATCCTCCTGCGGGCGTCGCACACCAACCAGGCCCGGGTGCACAACGGCTACCACTACCCCCGGAGCCTGCTCACCGGCCTGCGGTCGCGGGTGAACTTCCCCCGCTTCGTGGCCGAGTTCCGCGAGTGCGTCGATGTGTCGTTTGACAAGGTCTACGCGATCGCGGCCCGGCACTCGCACGTCACCGCCCGCCACTTCGTCAACTTCTGCGTGCGGATCGGCGCGCCGGTGCGGGCCGCGCCGCGGCGGATTCGCGGCCTCTTCGACCCGCATCTCGTGGAGGACGTGTTCGCAGTCGAGGAGTATGCGTTCGACGCGGTCCGGCTGCGCGAGGCGACGTGGCGGCGGCTGCGGGCCGCCGGGATCGACGTCCGGCTCGGCACCGAGGTGCGACGGCTCGAGTCGCGGGCCGCCGGCGGCCTGCGGCTGGAGGCCGTCGGACCGGTCGATGCCGAGGGCTGGGAGGCCGACCGGGTCTTCAACTGCACCTACTCGCAGATCAATGCCGTGCTCGCCCGCTCGGGAGTCGCGCCGATCCCGCTCAAGCACGAGATCACGGAGCTGGCGCTCGTGCAGATGCCGGAGGAGCTCGCGGGCGTGGGCGTCACGGTGATGTGCGGGCCGTTCTTCTCCTGCATGCCGTTTCCGTCCCGCGGCCTCCACTCGCTCAGCCATGTCCGCTACACGCCGCACACCAGCTGGCACGACGGCGGCGACACCGTGCTCGACGCCCACGCGCTGCTCGCGGAGAGCCGCCGGCGGCCGCGGGTCGGCCTCATGCTGCGCGACGCCGCCCGCTACCTGCCGGCGATCGCCGGCTGCCGCCACGTGGAGTCGCTGTTCGAGGTGAAGACCGTGCTCCCGGCGAGCGAGCGGGACGACGGCCGCCCGATCCTCGTCAGGCACGACGTCGGCCTGCCGGGCCTGACGTGCGTGCTGGCGGCCAAGATCGACAACGTGTTCGACATGCTCGACGCGGTGCCTCTGCCCGCGCGGCAGCCTGAAAGGAGGTCCGCATGACGCGGACGACGCAGAGTTTCGTGTCGGTGGTCGCGCTCGTCGCCGACGACGCCGCCCGCCTGCCCGCCTTCGTGGCCGAGACGCTCGCGGTGCTCGCGGCGACCGCCGCCGACCACGAGCTGATCCTCGTGGACGACGGCTCCGGGCCGGCCACCGTGGCGGCGTGCGAACGGGTGCTGGCGGAGCACGAGTGCGTCCGTGTGATCCGGCTCTCCCGGCGGTTCGGCGCCGACATCGCCGCGACGGCCGGGCTCGATTCGGCGATCGGCGACCTGACGCTCATCCTCGCGGTCGCCACGGATCCGCCGGCGCGGATCCCCGACTTCGTGGCGGCCGGCGACCGCGGGGCCGACATCGTGATCGGCACGACCGGCCGGCGGGGCAGATCGTGGCTGCGGCGGACGGCCTGGAAGGCCTTCCACCGCGTGTTCCGGCGGATGACCGGATTCCGCCTCGTGCCCGGGGCCGCCACGATGCGGCTCTTCAGCCGGCGGGCGCTCAACGCCCTCACCCGCATCCGGCAGAAGACCGTCCACCTGCGGCTGCTCGGCTGCTCGGTCGGGTTCCGCACCGCCGTGGTCGACTACGAGCCGGTCGCGACGCGGCGGCGGCCGCCGCTGGCGGCGACGACCCGCGAGGCGGTCTCGATGCTCGTCAGCCACTCGCCGGCGCCCCTGCGGCTGGTGAGCT
>JBIIMU010000078.1:0-8544 GCA_044337845.1 Pirellulales bacterium
CCCAGAGTGACGGACGGCTGGGCCGGTCCCGGCGCGACCTGCGGCGGCTGGAACGGCGGCGGCTGGAACGGCGGCGGTGGCGTCAGCACCGAGGTGGCCGCCGGTGCGGCCTGGGCTGCCGTCGGGGCGGTGGCGGGCGGCGGCGTGGTCGGAACCAGCGCCGGCGTGCGTTCGCGGGCGGCCAGCACGGCTGGTCGCGGCGTGGCGACCACTTCCACGTCCGACACCTGCTCGCCGCGGGCGATCGCCAGGCGAACCCGCTGGCCGGCGGCGATCGCGGTGATCGCCTGCGACACCTCGTCGGCGTTGTGCGGCACGACCCCGTCGATGCTGGTGATGTCGTCACCGGTGGCCAGGCCGGCGACGGCCGCCGGCCCGCGCGGTGCGACCTCGACGATCGACCACCGTCCGGGAGTCCGCGATTCGGCGACCGTCATCCCCAGCCAACCGCTTCCGGCAGGAGCCACCGCGGCGAAGGCTTGCGGTGCGGTCGCCGGAGCGGCCGCGGCCGGCGCGGTCGTGCCGGGCGTCAGAACCGAGGTTGGGCCCGCCGCCGGCTGCGTCTGATCCCGGGCCGGCTCCGTCGGCTTCGAGAACGGCAGCGCGATCGGCTCGCCGATCGAGATGTCGCCAGGCTGAAAGGCCGGAGGCTGGCGGGGTTCGTCGCCGCGGGCGGTCGCTGCCAGCAGCGCCGCCGCGATCACGAGCGGCATGCCGAATCGTGCGGAGGGCAGCATCATCGTGAGCCGTGCACCATGCGTTCCGTTCGGGACTCGTCCGCACGTCGTTCGCGAAGACCGAAGTATACGGTTCGGCGGCGGCTGCGGCAGTGGACCCGCCGATTCGCGGTCGCCGTGGCCGATTCACAGGTTTCGCACCATCGCAACCCATGGACAGACGTATGGTGACACCGCGAGGAAGCACCGCGTCGCGGGCCGACTTCAGGGCTCGGCAACGCGGCGTGGCGCGCCGCGTCAGCACGTGATGCTGTCATGGTTTGACAGCACTCGGCACCCCCCTATACTCGCGCCGCGTGGTGACGAACACGTCGTCATCACGCTGCGTCAGCAAGGATGTGAGCGAGTCCCGAGCGTCTCCGCTCGGGACCGGGAAGGAGCCATGGGGAAAGCCATCACCGTCGCCGCGGCGCTCGCCGACGGCCAGATGCCGGCGTCCGTTCTGGCGGCCTTCCGGCGTCGGATCGGCGACGACCGCTATGCCGTCTGGTTTGGCGATTCGGCCGTGGTCGAGGTGGAGGTCGCGGCCGCCGGCGCCATGGCGGTGACGATCCGCGTGGGCACCGGATTCACGCACGACTGGCTCTGCCGGACGTTCCACGGCGAGTTCGCCGCGGCGGTGCGGGATGCCTGCGGGCCGGCCGCCACCGTGGTCTGGGAGCCTGCCGCGGCCGACACCGCACCGGCGGCCGCGGATCCTCTGGCTCCCGTGGCGGCGGACGCCGTGGTGCCGCCGTCGAGCGGTGCCGGCCGCCGCCGGCGGGCCGAGCCGGTCCCGTCCGACACCCGCGGCGCGGGCCGCCGGCAGCGGTCGGCGTCGGCCCGCCCGTCCACGCCCGCCGCCCGGCGTCCGGCGCTCCGCCTCGACGACTTCGTCGTCGGCCCGAGCAATCGCATGGCGTACGGCGCGATCGAGATGGCGGTCGCCCGGCCCGGCGAGATGAGCCCGCTCGTGGTCCACGGGCCGAGCGGCGTCGGCAAGACACACCTCCTGGAAGGCGCCTGCGAGCGGATCCGCCAGCTGCATCCCGCGGCGACGGCGGTCTGTCTGTCGGCGGAGCAGTTCACGACGGCCTTCCTGCAGTCGCTGCACGGTGGCGGGCTGCCCGGCTTCCGGCGGAACTGCCGCAGCGCCGACCTGCTCGTGATCGACGACGTCCAGTTCTTCGTGGGCAAGAAGGCGACGATCCTCGAACTGCAGCACACGATCGACGCCCTGCAGCGGGCGGGGCGGCAGGTGATCCTCGGCTGCGACCGCGAGCTCGACGCCCTGCCGGAGCTCGGCGGCGACCTGCTGACGCGGTGCCGCGGCGGCATGACGGCGCGGATCCTTCCCCCCGACTACGACGTCCGCCGGGGCATCGTGGCCGCGATCTGCGGCAAGCGGTCGCTCGCCGTTCCCGACGACGTGGTGCACTTCGTGGCCTCGTCGATGACCCGGCATGCCCGGGAGCTCTACGGGGCCGTCAACCGCCTCGAGGCGACGAGCACGATGCTCGGCGTGCCGATCACGCTGGGCATGGCGGAGGAGGCGCTCGCCGACCTGGTTCGTTCGAGCGCCCGGAGCGTGCGGCTGGCCGACATCGAGCGGGCCGTCTGCAAGGCCTTCGGGATCGACGGCGGCAGCCTGCAGTCGGCACGACGGTCGCGGGCCACGAGCCATCCGCGGATGCTGGCGATGTTCCTGGCCCGCAAGCACACGCAGGCGGCGCTCACGGAAATCGGCAGCTACTTCGGCCGGCGCAGCCATTCGACGGTGATCGCGGCCCAGAAGGCGGTGGACGACTGGGTGGCCACGGGCACCCGGATCGTGCTCGCCGATGCCGCCTGGGACGTCGACGAGGCGATCCGGCGCGTCGAGGACGTGCTCCGGGCGGGCTGAGCCGCCACGGTTCGGCGGTCAGCGGTCGGCCGGCCGCTCCTCGAGGCTCGCCTTGTAGCGGACGCTCGACTGCGGCCCGCCGAAGCCGACGACGCGGCGATCGATCGACGTGCGGCGGCCCACGACGCGGCCCGCCCCGACGTCGAACGTGACGGTGCCGTCCCAGATCCGCTCCAGCAGCCGCGCCTCGAGACGCGGGTCGTCGATCGGAGTGAGCACCGTGGTGTCCACCGCGATGGTCGCGATGCCGTCCTTCAGCGCCTCGAGGCGGTAGCGGAGGCGGGTGCGGACCGCCTTCCGCGGGCCGTTGGGAACCTCCACCACCACGTCCTGGGGCACCGTCCACTCGGCGCCGACGCCGACGGGCTCCTCCGGCAGGGGCACCACCACGAGGTCGCCGGTCGCCGCCGGCGGGCAGGGGCGGAGTTCGCGGCGGTCGAGCACGCGGCCATCCGCGGCCACGGTCATCCGCACCAGCGGCACGCCGAGGGCATGGGGCACCAGTTCGTAGCCCGGCGGCGGTTCGGCGCCGCTGCCGCTCGCCCAGCGAACCTCGCCGCGGTCGCTGGTCCGCGAGGTCATCGTCACGTCGTCCACCGAGTGCTCGAGCGTGGCGTTGCCCGCGTCGTCCACGTCCACCACGGTCCAGGTCTTGGTCGAGTCGGTCATCGTCTCGACCGCCTGCGTGACGCCGTTCATCGTGGTCTCGGTGAGGGCGCGATGCTCCACCCGGGTCGGGAGCGTCTGCCCCGTTGCGAATCGATACCGCAGCAGGACGTCGCCCGGATCGGCGGCGGGGGCGGCCGCGGGCGGGAGGGCGAGGAGCGTGGCGAGCAGGAGCCACCGGACGGTCACGGTCACGCGTCACCCCGCGGCGCGGCCTCGGCGGCCCGCAGCCCGCCCCCCCAGGCCAGCTTCTCCCGGAGCGTGCGGTAGTAGCCGTGCCGGCCCGTCTCCACGAGCGTGAATCGCGGGCGTGCCCGTCGGATGCGGATGCGGTCGCCCGGCGTGAGCGGCGCGACCACGCGGCCATCGACCACGCAGGCCGAGCCCGCATTGGCGTTGGGAACCACGATGCCGTACGTCCGCGCCGCCGAATCGACCACGGGGCGGTTGGTCAGCGTGTGGGGATTGAGGGGCGTGAACACGAAGGCGTCGAGATCCTTGCGAACGATCGGCCCGCCGGCCGAGAGGTTGTAGGCCGTCGAGCCGACCGGTGTCGAGACGATCAGGCCGTCGGCCCGGTAGGTGGTCGCCGGCTCACCGTCGACGTCGAGGCGGATGTCGATCATCGAGAACGGCGGGCCCGCGAGAAGCGACGTCTCGTTGAGGCCCAGTTCGCGGTGCACGACGGTGTCGCCGCGGAGCACCTCCGTCTCGAACATCAGGTGATCCACCAGCCGGAACCGCCCGGCGGCGATCTCGGCGAGCGCGTCGGCCGCCACCTCCCGCGGCACGTCGGCGAGAAAGCCGAGCCGGCCGAGATTCACGCCGAGGGCCGGCACCTGGTCGTAGCCCATCCAGCGGGCGGCCCGCAGGATCGAACCGTCGCCGCCGAGCACCACCACGAGATCGGCACCGGTCGGCCGCTCCGCCGGATCCGAGTCGGCGGCGAGGAGCAGCCGCACGTCGTGGCCCCCGCGGGCGAGCAGGTCGGCCAGCCGATCGGCCTCGGCGACCACGTGGGGCAGCCCGCTGGAGCCCACGATCGCCACCCGCAGCCGCTCCGCGGCGACACCGGGCCTGAGTCCCGAGCCTGTCATGACGGCCTCCGCGGGGTCAGCGATCCACCGTGGCGTGCGCGGAGACGTCGGTCGGCAGCGGCTCCCGTCCGGCGAGCCGCCGGCAGGTGGCGGCGATGCCCGCGGCATCGAGCCCCAGGTCGGCGAGCAGTTCGGCCCGTTCGCCATGCTCGACGAACCGGTCGGGCAGGCCGAGGCGGACGAGCGGCCCGGCGTGGATGCCGGCGTCGTTCACCGCCTCGAGCACCGCGCTGCCGAAGCCCGTGGGCAGGGCGTTCTCCTCGACGGTGACCGTCCAGGGCGCGGACTCGATCCGCTCCACGATGGCGGGATCGAGCGGCTTCACGAACCGGGCGTTGATCACGGCGACCTCCAGGCCCTCGCGGCGCAGGTCGGCGGCGGCCTTGAGCGCTTCGCCGAGCAGCGTCCCGCAGGCGACCACGAGGCCGTCGGCGCCTTCGGCCAGCGTCTCGCAGCGGCCCAGTTCGATCGGGGCCCGCGTTCCCTCGTGCCGCTCCACGGTGGCCTTCGGGTAGCGGATCGCCGATGGCCCGTCGTGCGCGAGCGCCCACTCGACCATCGCCTCGAGGTCGCGTTCGTCGCCCGGGGCGAGCACCGTCATGGCGGGGAACAGCCGCATGTAGCCGAGGTCGTAGGAGCCGTGGTGCGTGGGGCCGTCGGGCCCGGTGAGCCCCGCGCGGTCCATCATGAACACCACCGGCAGGTTCTGCAGGCAGACCTCCTGGAAGACCTGGTCGAACGACCGCTGCAGGAAGGTGCTGTAGATGTCGACGATCGGCCGGCAGCCGGCCTTGGCCTGGCCCGCCGCGAAGGCCACGGCGTGCGACTCGCAGATGCCGACGTCGAAGAAGCGGTCGGGAAACGCCTCCCGCACCGGCTCGAGCTTGTTGCCCTGGCACATCGCCGCGGTCATCACGGTGACCCGCGGGTCGCGGCGGAGGGCGGCTGCGATCGCTCCCGAGGCGACGTCGGTGTAGGCGCGGGACGACGACTTCTTGATCGACACGATGCAGTCGTCGTCGTCGCACTCGAACGGGGCGGGCGTGTGGAAGAAGACGGGGTCGGCCTCGGCCGGCTTGAAGCCGTGGCCCTTCTCGGTCAGCACGTGGAGCAGGATCGGCCCCTCCTCGTCCTTGACCAGCTCGAGGTAGCGGACGAGGTTCGGGAGCGAGTGCCCCTCGACCGGGCCGAAGTAGCGGACACCCAGGGCCTCGAACAGCGCGCCGCCGTGGAGCGTGGTCTTGATCGAGTCCTTGACGTTCACCAGCATCCGCTCGACCGACTCGCCCACCATCGGCATGCCCTTGATGAAGTCGCCGGTGTGCTGCTTGATTCCGCGGTACCACGGATTGGTGCGGACGGTGTCGAGATACTCGGCCAGCGCCCCGACCCTCGGGCAGATCGACATCCGGTTGTCGTTGAGGATGATCAGGAGCCGCTTCTTGAGGAAGCCGGCGTTGTTCAGGGCCTCGAACACGATGCCCGACGGGAGGGCACCGTCGCCGATCACGGCCACCGAGTGCCGGTCGGTCGCGCCGCGGAGGTCGTCGCCGCTGGCGAGCCCGAGGGCGGTCGACACGCTGCAGCCGGCGTGGCCGGTCATGAACAGGTCGTACGGGCTCTCGTCGGGATTGGGGTAGCCCATCAGCCCGCCCCGCGTGCGGATCGTGCCGAAGCGGGCGAAGCGGCCGGTGACCAGCTTGTGCGGATAGATCTGGTGGCCCGTGTCCCAGATCAGGCGGTCACGGCTGAAGTCGAAGACGCGGTGCAGGGCGAGGCAGAGCTCGACCACGCCGAGGTTGGAGGCGAAGTGGGCGGTGCGGGTGGCCGCCACCTCGCACAGCGCGCGGCGCATCTCGACGGCGAGCTGCTCGAGCTGCGGCATCGACAGCCCCTGCAGGTCGCGGGGCGAGAGGATGCTGGGAAGGATTTCGGCCATGATGTTGTCGGTGCTCCGTGCGGACCGGCTCGAGATTCCGGCTGTGTTCAATGATCGCGGGCGACGATCCAATGGGCGAGGGCGGCGAGTTCCGCGGCGGCTGGACCGAGCGGCTCGACGGCGGCGGCGGCTTCGGCGGCCAGCGAGCGGGCCCGGTCGCGGGCCGCGGCCACGCCGGCGACCGTGGGGTAGGTCAGCTTGCCGCGGGCGGCATCTTTACCCACGCGCTTGCCCATCGACGCCTCGTCACCTTCGGCGTCGAGCAGGTCGTCGGCGATCTGGAAGGCGAGGCCGAAGGCGCGGCCGAAGCGGGCGAGGGCCTCGAGCCGCCGGTCGTCGGCGGCCACGGCGAGGCCGCCGAGTTCGAGCGACGCCAGGAACAGCGCGCCGGTCTTGCGGCGGTTGATGCGGTCCATCCAGGCCACCTGGTCGGCGGCCGACTGCGGCGGATCGACCAGCCAGCCGCGCTCGGCGGCCAGGTCGTCCACCTGCCCACCGACGAGCGCGGCCGAACCGGCCGCCGCGGCGAGCACGCCGCAGGCCCGGGCGGCGGTGGCGGGGGGCATGTCGCGGGCGAGGATGCCGAACGCCAGCGGCAGCAGCGCGTCGCCGCAGAGGATCGCCGTGGCCTCGTCGAAGGCCCGGTGGCAGGTGGGCCGGCCGCGGCGGAGGTCGTCGTCGTCCATGGCCGGCAGGTCGTCGTGGACGAGCGAGTAGGCGTGGATCAGTTCAACGGCCACGGCGGCCGGGATCGCCGCCTCCCAGCACGGCAGGCGGTCGCGGGCCGGCGCGCCGCAGGCCTGCGCCGCCCAGATGGCGAGGGCGGGCCGGAGCCGCTTGCCGGGGGCGAGCACCGCATACCGCATCGATTCAGCGAGCCGCTGCGGCGTCTGCCCGTCGAACCGCAGGCTGGCGTCGAGGTGCGGCTCGATGAAGCCGCGAACCGCTTCGAGCGAATGGTCGACGGTCGGCGGCACCATCGTCGCGGTCGGGGAGTCGCTGGCGGTCACCGGGCAGCTCGCCATGCCTGGCCTGCGGGTGGAGAAGGGGCGGAACGGACGGCCCGATGCCACTCGCGATGTGCCTTTCACCCGGTGAAAAGTCTAGCCGCCGCCCCCGGCATCGTCCATTCCCGGCAGCGGCCGCGTCCGCTGCTTGCGGCCCGCGGCCCGCGGCGGCGCGGCCTGGGAAGCGTCGTCCGATTGCGGAGTCTCGGTAGGGGCGAGCACGGGCCGGCCTTGCTCGTCGATCCGGACGAGCGTGCTCACCTTCGCCTCGGCGACGGCGAGCTCCTCGTGGAGCCGGCGGAGCAACGCCACGCCGCGCTCGTAGGCCGTGATCGATTCCGACAGGCCGAGGCTGCCCGATTCGAGCCGCGAGACGAGGTCGCCGAGCTCCGCGAGCGCGACTTCAAAGGAGGGGGGCTGCGGCGAGTTTGCGGCGTCAGTGCCCGATGGCATCGTCGGTCATCCTTTCCACGCGTTCCACGCGGCTCCACAGCCGCCCGTCGGAGAGTTGGGTCACGAGCGAGTCTCCGGGCTCGACGCCCGCGATGCCGTGGAGCGCCGTCGCGCCGCCCGCCACGGAGGTCAACGACCAGCCTCGGGCGAGCAGGCGGAGCGGACTGCCCGCCTCCAGCCGCGCCGCGGCCGCAGCGACCCGCTCGCCGGCGCGGCACACGGCCGACTCCGTGAGCCTGCGCAGCCGGACCGCCTGGCGATCGACGGCGTCGCGCCGGTCGCGGACGAGCATCCCTGGATCCCCGAACACGCGCGACCGCGCGACGCCCGAGAGCCGCTCGCGGGCCGTGTCGAGCCGCCGCGCGAGGCCCGCCTGGAGCCGCTGCCCGAGCCCCGCCACGGCGGCGGTGACCTGGCGAGCGTCGGGCACGATCCTGACCGCCGCGTCCGTGGGCGTGAGCGCGCGGACATCGGCGGCGAGATCGCAGAGGGTGACGTCGATCTCGTGGCCGACGCCGGACACCACCGGGATCGGCGAGGCCGCCACGGCGCGGACGAGCACCTCCTCGTTGAACGACCAGAGATCCTCGAGGCTGCCGCCACCGCGGACCACCGCGATCACGTCGACGGCAGGCCGGAGCCGCGCCGCCGCGGCGAGCGCCGCGGCCACCTCCTCCGCGGCCCCCGCTCCCTGCACCCGCGACGGGATCAGGATCACCTCGCTGGCCCGCCAGCGGGCCAGGAGCGTCTGCAGAAAGTCGGC
>JBIIMU010000079.1:0-8506 GCA_044337845.1 Pirellulales bacterium
TGCCGGTCTGGAACACGACCAGCGGGAAGTGGTCGTCGAGCTTTCCGGCGATCACCTCGTCGGCCGCCTGCACGATCAGCCGCACGACGTCGGCGGGCAGCTGGCCGAGTTCGCCGTTGGCGAGCGCCGCACACTTCTTGAGGATGCCGAGGCTCTTCTTCACGGCCCGGCCCCACTGGAAGCGATCGACGCCGATCTTGAAGTTGTCCCGCGACCGCTCCGTCTGGGCGCCCCAGTAGCGGTCGGCGGGAACGTGCACGTCCCCCATGCTGTCGGACTCGGTGCGGAAGGCGGCCGCGGCGGACATCGGGATGGCTCCTGGAAGGCTGGGGGCGTCGGGCGGAGCCGCATTGTAGCGCCACCGCGCCCGGAGTCATGGTGGCGGCGGGCAGGGCCGGGGAAACGCCGGGCCGCCCCGGCGGTCACTGCATCCGCCGGTACCGCTCCACCGCGTGGTGCCGCGAGTGCACGTGGAGCTTCTTGTAGATCCGGCGGATGTAGGTGATCACCGTGTTGCGGCTCACGCCGAGCTGCTTGGCCACCTCCTTGTACATGGCCCCGGCGGCGAGCAGGTCGAGCACCTCCCGCTCGCGGGGCGCGAGTTCGAGCATCTCGTTGCCCTTCGGGAGCGGGGCGACGTGCACCGGGGCGTGACGCTCGAACGAGCGCACGATGCGGCGGGCCACCATGCTCGACATCGGCGCGCCCCCCTCCACCACGTCGCGGATCGCGGCGAGCAGCTCGTCGACGCGGACCGGCTTGATGAGATAGCCGTGGGCCCCGGCCGCGAGGGCGTCGAAGAGGATGTCGCCGTCCTGGTAGAGCGTGAGCATCACGAACTCGGTGCTCGGCATGGTCGGCGCCAGCGTCCGCACGCAGTCCACGCCCGTGCCGTCGGGGAGGTTGACGTCGACGAGCACCACCTTCGGCGCGGCCGCGGGCAGGCCGGCCACCGCCTCGGCGACGGTGCGATACTCGCCGACGCAGCGGCAGTCGTCGGCGCTCTCGACGATCTCCCGGAGGCTCGCCCGGGTGCCGGCGTCGTCTTCGATGAGGGCCACGCGGATCGGCTCGGCCGCCCGCTCGCCCGGGGACGGATTCTTGACGGCGGGCTCAGGCATCGTGGGCCATCTCCAGGGTGTGTCGGTCGCCGAACCGCCGGCGGGCATCGAACGGCACGTGGAAGGTGACCGCGGTGCCGGAGCCGGCGGCGGAGTGGACATCGACGCGACCGCCGATCTCCGCGATGCGGTGCCGCATGTTCACCAGGCCGTCCTGCTCGGCGGCGGTGGGCTGATCGACGGCGAAGCCGATGCCGTCGTCACGGATCGTGACGATCAGCATCCCGCCTTCGAGCCGGATCGAGAAGTCGACGTGCCGGGCGTCGGCGTGCCGGAGCACGTTTTGCAGGGCCTCGCGGATCGCCAGGCAGAGATGGTGCCGGACGTGCGTGGGCAGCAGCCGGTCGTCGGGGGGGCCGTCGGGCACGTCGAGCCGCAGCGACAGGTCGCCCGCGTGCACGAACTCCTCGACGTCGTTGACGACGTACGACAGGAACCGCGACACCGTGTCGTTGCGCGGATTCACCGCCCACACGATCTCGTCCACCGACCGTGCGAGGCTGCGGGCGGTGCGGTAGATCGCGTCGAGCCGGTCGGGCAGGCCGGCCTGGGGCGTGGCGCCCTTGCGGGCCAGGTCACTCATCATCGCCATCCTCGTGAGCCCCGCCCCGAGGCCGTCGTGGATGTCCCGGGCGATGCGGGCCCGCTCGTGATCCATCGCCCGCTGCCACTCCAGCGCCGCGATCACCCTGCGGGACCGCCGCCGCGTCAGCTCGCGGCCCACGGCGGCGGCGAGGCCGGCGACCACCGCGGCCAGGGCGACCACCGCGGCGGGCCGACGCCACCAGGGTGCCGGCACGCTCACGGGAAGCGTCGCGACCGGGAACTCGGCATCGGTCTCGCCCGCGAGCGACCGGACCTCGAAGACATGCTCGCCCGGCGGCAGGTGGGCGTAGTCGCGCTCGCCGCCCGGGGTGGCGGCCGACCATTCGGGATCGACGTCGCGGAGCCGCGTCTGGTGCAGGATGTCGGATCCCCAGCGCATGCCAGGGGTCGCGAAGCGGAAGCCGCGCGGGGGGCCGGCGTCGAGGGTGACGACGGGGGCCACCGGACTCGCGGTCGGGGACGTCACGGCGGCCGGGTCGAAGCTGAGGATGCCGTTCGAGACCGGCACGGTGATTCGGCCCCGCCGCTGGTCGCCGCCGACGAAGGGGCGTCCGACTCGGCCGATGCACTCGACGTCGCCGATGCCGTCGAGCGGCCCGAGGATCACGCCGCGGACGAGCGCCACATCGCCCCGCTCGAGAGCGTCGAGGTCGTCGAGCCTGAGCCCCTGGACGTGGCCGCTGCGGGTCGCGATCCAGAGCCGCCCGGTCTGGTCTTCCTCGATCAGGCGGATGGCGTCGTCAATGAGGCCGGTCGCCACCGAGAGCCGCAGGGGCGCCGCGCCGTCGCGAACCCGGACGAGCCCCCGGTCGCCGCCCACCCAGAGCCCGCCACGGGAATCGCGGCGAAACACGATCCCCCGCCGCCCCGGCATGTCGGCGGCCGGCAGGATCAGCGACGCCCCGCCGTCGGCCGTGAAGCGCTCCACGCCGCGGCCCTGGGTCGCCGCGAGCACCGTGCCGTCGTCCTCGGCGGCGAGCCCGATCACCACGGGCTGCGGCCCACGGCCCGCGGCCGTGAGCGTGCGGAACGAATCGCTCGTCTCGTCGTGGAGGGCGAGGCCGTTGGCGGTGGCCGCCCAGATTCGATCCCGGGCGTCGCGGACCAGGGCGTTGATGTTGCGGAGTTCGCGGAAGGGCTCCGCGGGCTTGGTGACCTGCTCCACGCGGCCGGCCTCGACGCGGAGGATGAAGCTGTCCTGCGTGCCCACCCAGAGCCGCCCCCGGGCGTCTTCGACGAGGGCGGTCGGCACCGCGGCGCCGGACAGCGTGGCGACGACCTGCGGCTCGCGCGGCGACTCGGGGTCGATCCGCGACACGATCCCGGGACTGCCGGCGTAGAGCGTTCCGTCGGCCTGCTCGAACACGGCGCGGCAGTCGGTGACCGGCCGCACGTGCAAGGGCGTCCGCCGCACGGCCAGGAGGCCGCCGAAGCAGGCCGCCCACATGCCGCCCTGGCGGTCGCCCACGATCGCGCCGGTCCGCAGCGAGAAGCCGGGCAGGCCGTTGGTCACCCGCTCCGCGATGCCGTCGCGGCAGGCGATGATGCCGTTGTGGCTCGACACCCAGATGGTGCCGTCGCTGGTGCGGGCGATCTTGCCGCTCCGCCGGTAGTCGGCGTCGGGGAGGTCGGGCGGGAGTCTCCGCCAGCCGGTGCGGTCGCGGACGGCGCCGCAGTCGGGCAGCAGGGCCAGGGGGCCCTCGGGGCCGAAGCTCAGCGAGATCACGTCACCACCGGCCGCCGCGTCGGGCACGAGCGTGAGGGCGGCCGGTGTCCGCCGCGGCAGGGCGGCCCGGAGCAGGCGGCCGGGGTGCTGCGCGTCGCCCCACAGCCAGAGGTCGCCGGTCGTCGGGTCGATGTCGCCGTACCGCCAGGCCAGCGGTGCGTCGGCCGGGGCCTTGGCGGTCACCTCGCGAAACCGCGTGCCATCGAAGGCGAGCACGGCGTTGGGGCCGACGAGCACGGGCTGCCCGTCGGCGGTGAACGTGAGGCTGTTGAAGCGGGCATCCGGATGCACGTGCACCTGCCAGCGTCGCCGGCCCGAGTCGCCCGCGGGGTCGTCGAGCACGGCCGCGGCCCGCTCCCCCTGCACCCAGAGCCTGCCCTGGCGATCGAAGCCGATGTTCGAGAAGCCGCCGATCGCCTCGCGAACCGGATTGGTGAGGCTCGCCGGCAGCGGGTCGAACGAGATGCCGTCGAAGCGGGCGATCCGGGTGGGCGAGGTGCAGTAGAGGAGCCCGTCGGCCGCGAATGCCACGCCGTTGACCGGCGCCTCGGGCAGGCCGTCATCCACGCTCCACCACTGGATCGCGAATCGACCGCTGCGATCGAGGGAGAACGCCGCCGACGCCGTGCCGGCCGCCGCCACGACGAGCCCCGCGGTCACCGCGCGCAGCACCGCGGCACACCGGGCACCGCACCCTGGTAACCGCATGGTGGCCGCCTCGCCTCACGCCCCGAACGCTTCCGCTCGGGCACAGTGTACCGCACCGCGCGCACTGGCTCCCGCTGCGGCGGGCGGCTGCCCGGCCGGCGTCGCACGTTTATGCGACCGCCGGGGTCAGCGGCGGATGGTCCGCTGGCTTCCGCCGTCGATCCGGGACGCGGTCGGCGACGTGCGGCCGTTGCCGGCCTGCGTCACCGGGGCGAGCGCCACCGCCAGCCAGCCGTCGGCGATGATCGCCTGCACGGCCTGCACGCCCTGCATGCGGGGATTCGTCACGACCTTCGCGGGCACGAGCGGCACGGGCCGCTCCTTGGGAAACATCTTGCCGAAGATCGTCCGCAGGCCGAACTCCATCCGGCCCTTGTGGCCCGGACCGCTGAGCTGCACGGGGCCTTCCCGCTCGAGCACCACCTGCACGCCGTCGATCGCGGGGCGATAGGCGACCTGGCCGACGATGTCGTACCAGTTGTTGCGCCGCCCGGCCTCGAGCGCGTCGAGCGCGACCCGCACGTGCACGAGCCCGTCGCGGCACTCGATCCGCAGGGGCTCGGCGCGGGCGAAGGTGACCTCGACCCCCTCGGGCAGGTCGTCGGGAATCTGCGGCGGGATGCCGAGCTCGGTGCAGACGAATCGGGTGAGCTCCTCGAGCGACATCTTGCGGCCGGCCAGGGCGAACCGCTCGCAGGCGTTGTTCACGCTCGACTCGTGGACCTGGATGCTGAACAGCGCATCCTCCGGTGCCCGCGGCCGCGGGGTGTGGGCGGCGAGCTGCGAGGCGGCGGCGAGCCGCAGGCGGGCGGTGGCGACGCCCGCGGCCGTCTCGAGCGCCACGGCCGTCGGGGCGAGGCCGAGCCGCTCCATCGGCGACCAGAACCGGTCGCGGACGCCGGTGGCCGCCTCGGCGAGCCGCGGCTCGGTCTGCTGGTCGACCTCGCGGCAGGCGCGGGTGACGATCTTGGTGTTCACCTCGCGGCTGGCCTCGTCGATGCTGCCGTCGTGCTGATTGCGGACGATCCCGCGCACCAAGGGCCCCATCAGCGGGACCGCGTCGAAGCCCGTCTCGATGCCGGCGAGCTGCGACTGGTTCGAGGCGGAGCCGCGGGCCGGTCCGAATCCGAGGCCGCGCGGCGACACCTGGATCGGCTTGTGCACGGTGAACGACGAGACGCCGCGGGAGTGGATCGCCACGGAGCCGGCCTCGGTGACCGTCCGCGAACTGACCTCGCCGGTCACGAGCAGCTCGAAGCGGATTTCGGAGGGGTGGGGCGTGAAGCGGACGCCGATCGACTGCTCGACCGTCTTCGTGCCCCGCACCTTGCGGCCCAGGACGTAGTCCTGCAGCGGGCCACTCGTCACCGTCGACTCGGGCAGCAGCCGCTCCAGGAACTCCTCGTGAATCGCGATCCGCACGTTGGGCGACAGGTAGTGGTCGCCGATGGCCCGCTCGAGCCCGCGGCCGGCGGCCGGGTGGGCCTCGAGCGCCGCGCGGACGGCCGCGGCGTCGGTGGCGGATCGGGAGGCCTCGAACCGCTCCACCAGCCGCAGCAGCTGGCAGGTGGCGACGGCCGTGGCGGGTTCGCCCTCGGTCCCGGTCGGATCGGCGGCGCACGTGGCCGCGGCGGCCCGCCAGACCGCCACCCGTCGCGCCACGGCGAGGGCCGCGCGCCGCACCTGGGAGGCGGTGGTCGGCTCGGACACCGCGTCGGCCACGCGCATGCCGTCTTCCACCACGTCGTGGAGGGCGAGCAGGGCGGCGTCCGCTTCGGGCACCGCGGGCCCGGCCGTCGCGACCACCGCATCGATCGCCGAGCGGGCCGCCGTGGCCCAGTCGGCGGGAGGCGCGGCGCCGACCGCGGCGAGCCTCGTGAGCTGGGCGAGGAGCGCCGCGGGCGCGGGCCACCCGGTCGCATCCGGACGCGACTGAGCATCGGTGGCCGCCACCGTCGCGTCGGTGTCGTCGCGTGGGCCGAATCGGTCCCGCACCCGATCGAGCAGTCGGCCGCCGCGCGGGCCTGCCGATGCCGGGTCGTCGGTCGTGCCCGGCCCGTCGCCGAGCCGGTCGCCGATCCTGCCGAACAGGCGGCCTGCCCGCGGCGGTGCCGACTCGCGGCGGCCGGCCGGAGCCTCGGACCAGTTCGCGCCGTCGGGGTCGGTCCAGCCGACGCCGGGAAGCGGCGCCGCGGTGGCCGGGGGCTGGGGCGCGGCCGCCGCGGTGGCCGCCGACGCGACGGCCTGCGCGTCGGCGGCCGCGGGCGCCTCCGGAGCGGCCGCGGCGCGTGCGGGGGGCAGATGCCGCACCAGTTCCCGCATCGACTCCTCGGGGGGCGGTGGAAGACGGACCTCGCCGGGGGCGAGTTCGCGGGTGGCAGGCTCGACGGGTGTCGGCAGCAGGGGCTCCGACGTCGGTTCGGCCGACTGCGGTGTCGCCGAGGCGTCGTCGTCGGCCGGGGCCGCCGGCTCGATGCGTGCCGCGGCGGGCAGCGCCTGCGGCAGGATGGCGGCGGCGATCGGCGCCGAGGCGGCATCGAGGGCGAGTCGCTCGGGCCGCGGGGGTTTGGCGGCCAGCAGGACCACGGCCTCGGGCAGCTCGTCGGCCACCGCGACGGGAGGCCGCTCGGCCTCCACGGGCGCCTGATCGATGACGAAGGACGAACTCGGCGGCGGGTCGAGGAGCGTCGGGCCGAGGAGGCTCATCGCGAACGCCAGTCCGGCGACGAGGGCGACGGCCATCACCGGTCCCACGCGCCTGCCGGCGGTGCCGCAGTTGCTCGCCATGTCGATAAGCCGTCCGCCCGCGGAGATCGGGGGCGCGCGTCGCCCCCCTGCCACCCGCACGGATGAATCGTCAGGCAGGATCGGAAAAATCGATCCGGCCGCACCTCGCCGGCAGGGTTCGCCAGCCTGCGACGGCAGTCTGGGCAAGGCGGGCCGACGTGCGGAGATGGGGCCCACACCCGGCCCGCCGTGCAGGGGCCCGCGCGGGCCGCGTCAGGGGGCGGCGGACAACCGCGGCTCCTCGAGAACCGCCGTCCACGCATCGATGAGCACGCCGAGGTTCGCGTTGCGATCGACGGCCTCGAGGGCGTCGAGGGTGCAGGCGGCCGCGGCCGCCACGCGATCCGGCTGGCCCGTCCACGCCGCGACGGCGGCGGCGTCGGTCCCGTGGCCGGCCTCCCCCGCGGTGCGCCGCGCCGCGGCGCGAAACACATCGAGCGCCGCCTCGAGGGCGGTGCGCAGCCGCGCCCGTCGCGGGGGAGCGTCCTTGCCGGCGGCCTCCACGAAGGCGAGCGTCTCCCGCGCGAGGTCGACGCCCCGCAGCGGCCGCGTGGCGAGCAGTTCGATGAGCCGTCCGTGAAACGCGGTGACGTCGGGATCGAGCGCGAGCCGCGCGCGGGCGAGGCTGCCGCCGGCCGCCTCCGCGCAGCGGGCGAGCGTCGCCGGTTCGATGCCGGTGCCGGCGGTCTCCCGCTCGAGGATGCGGCGGATGGCGTCGCTCGGCAGCGGCGCGAAGCGGATCACCTGACACCGCGAGCGGATCGTGGGCAGCTGCCGCTCGAGGGCCGTGCCCACGAGGATGATCGTCGCGCCGTCCGGTGGTTCCTCGAGCGTCTTGAGGAGGCAGTTGGCGGCCTCGTCCGAGAAATGGTCGGCATCCAGGATCATGGCCACCTTCCGCCGCGACAGCGCGGGCCGCAGCAGGATCCGCCAGCAGAGGCCCTCGCGCATCCGGTGCTCGTCGTCGCCGATCAGGAGCTCGAGCGGGATCGTCGACCTGTCCTCCGGCTTCCGCACCACGTCGATGTCGGGATGACTGCCCGCGTCGGCCTGCACGCACGAGGCGCATCCACCGCAGGCGACGAGGCCGGCGCCCGGCCGCTCGCAGGCCAGCGACTTCGCCAGCGCCAGCGCGAACGTGCCCTTGCCCACGCCGGGCGGTCCCACGAACAGGTAGGAGCCGGCGATCCGGCCGCGGGCCTCGGCCGCGGCGAAGCGGGCCGCGATCGCGTCGTGCCCCTCGATGCCCTGCCAGGCCATGCGGTCTCCTAGGCGGTCTCGGGGAAGCGGGCGGTGACGGCGGCACGGATGGCGGCCGCCACCTCGTCGATGCCGGGCCGGGCGTCGATCGTCACCACGCGGCCCGCCTCCCGCGCCGCCTCGGCGAGGTAGCCCGACCGCAGCCGCGCGCGGTAGTCGTCGCCGCGGTTCTCGAGCTTGTCGAGCGGCCTGGCAAGCCGACCGGCGCTCGTCTCGAGATCGACGTCGAGCAGGAGCACGAGGTCGGGCATGCGGCCCCGGGTCGCGACCCGGCCCACGCCGCGGATCGTCTCGGGAT
>JBIIMU010000080.1:0-8466 GCA_044337845.1 Pirellulales bacterium
GTTCGCACGTGCACCTACCAGGTGTGCCGGATGGTTCCGGAGCAGCGGGTCCGCACCTACCAGGTGTGCCGCATGGTGCCGGAGCAGCGGGTCCGCACGTGCACCTACCAGGTGTGCCGGATGGTTCCGGAGCAGCGGGTCCGCACCTACCAGGTGTGCCGCATGGTTCCGGAGCAGCGTGTCCGCACCTGCACCTACCAGGTCTGCCGGATGGTGCCCGAGGAGCAGGTTCGCACGTGCACCTACCAGGTGTGCCGGATGGTTCCGGAGCAGCGGGTCCGCACCTACCAGGTGTGCCGCATGGTTCCGGAGCAGCGGGTCCGGACGTGCAGCTACAAGGTCTGCCGGATGGTGTCCGAGGAGCAGGTCCGCACGTGCCAGTACCAGGTGTGCCACATGGTGCCGGAGCAGCGGGTGAAGACCTGCACGTCGAAGGTCTGCCGGATGGTCCGCGAGGAGCGGAGCCGGGAGGAGTGCTACAAGGTCTGCACGATGGTCAAGGAGACCCGCACCAAGCAGGTGCCGGTCTGCACCACGCGGCCTGTGCACTACACGAAGACCGTCGAGGTCGTGAAGCTGGTGCCCAAGCAGGTCGCCACCACGGTGACCCGCTGCGTGCCGAAGACGGTGATCCGCGAGGTCCCCTGCTGCGAGTGATCGCGGCCGGGTGAGGCCTCGCACGGCCCGCAGCCGCGGGCGTGAAGGAAACGACTGGGAAACGGGGCGGCCCGGGCTGAAAAGCCCGGGCCGCCTTCGTTTCCAGCGGCCTGCGGCCCGCAGGCCGGGCGGCAGGGTCGGCGGCATCGGCAGGCCCTGCGAACCCGGTACGGACTGCCGGGCCGCTCGGGCGGGCTTGACCGCCGGACCGGCCCCACCCGGGCGTCGGGCCCCGCCGGCGCCCGATATCCCCGGAACCCGGGCGAGGCCTCGCCCGGCCGGGAAAGGCGCGGCGGCCCATGGGCACCCCTCGGGGCAGGTTGGAGAGCCTTACGGCCGCCGGGGCGATCGCCCTCGGCGTGGCGATCCTCTACCTCCGCGATCCCCATTCGCTGCTCACCCCCACGCTCTACACCGAAGACGGCGTCTGGATGGCGCGGCTCTTCAACGCCGGCTTCTGGCACACGCTGATCCACGCGAAGGGGGGCGAGACGCCCTACTTCGTGACGCTCAACATCCTCCTCCTCCAGGCGGCCAAGACGCTCAACGCGCTCTGCTTCGGCGATTCGCTCGCGCACCTGCCGCGGTTCGTCTCCGTCCTGGCCATGGCGTTCTACGCCACGCTCGCGGTGCTCGTCGTCCGGCTGCTGCGCCGCTGGCTGTCCCCCGTCGCCGGCTGGCTGTTGTGGGCGCTCGTCATCTTCATGCCGCTTGGCGGATCGTCGTTCGAGGTGCTCGGCCGCGTGAGCAACATCGGCTATGCGATGCTCTGCCTGTGTGCCTGCCTGCTGGTGTGGCGGCGGACCGCCGACCGCGGCCGCCCGGGGGCGATCGTGGCGGCCGATGCCGGCATCCTCCTCTGCGCGACGACCAACCCGCTCTGCTACCCGGTGATCGCGGTCGACTACGCCCACCGCGGCTGGCGGCTGTGGGCGTCCGGGGCGGGAGTGGTGGCGACCGTGCGCCGGAGTGCGGCGGCCGGCAGCGCGGCGGCGTGCGGCATCGCGCTGGTCGCGAGCGTCGTCGCCATGACGCAGCTCGAGCCGCGGCCCACCGAGTATCTGCTCGACGCCCTCGACGCCGACGGGCTGATCGAGGCCGTCGCGGCCCGGCCGATCCTCTACCCGCTGGTGTTCCCGTGGTATCGGTGCCTCGACGACGCCGTGGCGGTGGCGGGCGTGATGGCGCTGGGAGCGCTGGCCTGGTGGCTCACCGCGGAGGCGCGGGGGCCGCGAGGGGTCGTCATGGCGACGGCCGCGGTGGCCGGCTACGCGTCGCTGGCGACCGTCGCCACGCGGCCCGGGCTCACGGGGGTGCTCGATCAGTACCGCACCACGCTCCTCGATCGCTACTACTACGGCACGTCGCTGCTCGTGGTCGTGGCCGTCTGCGTGGCCGCGTCGGCCGGGCTCCGCGGTGGCCTTCCGGCCCGGCGCCGGGCGGCCGCGGCCGTGCTGGCCGCCGTGCTCGCGATCTACGCGGCGCACGGAGCCGAGCTCGTGGAGTTCCGCCGCAGCCGCTGGCCCGATCAGCCCTCCGAATCGTTCGCGGCGGCGGTCGCGTCGGCCGCGGCGGCGGCCCCGGCCGATGCCGACCGCGTCCGGGTGCCGCTGCATCCGCGATCCTGGCGGGCCAGGTTCCCGACCCGCAACGCCCGGGCGACGTCGACCGCCCTGCTGCCGGTCGCCCGCCGCTGAGGCCGGCGTCGGCCGGTCAGCCGGCCTCGGGCTCCGGCTCGATCGATGCCGTCATCGACCCCTTCGACCGGGCCAGGAGGACGTCGGCGCCGAAGGCATGGATCTGATCCCGCTTCAGCTCGGCGTGCTCGCGGGTGGTGGTGAGCACGATCGTCCGGCCGTCGCGATCGACCCGCCGCGCGAGCTGAAATCCGCGCTCCGGGGGATGGCCGAAGAGCTGCCGGAGCATGGCGATCACGTACTGGTAGGTGTGATCGTCGTCGTTCCAGAGCACGACGTGGTAGCGGGGCTGCCGCTTGGGCCGGCTCGCATCCTGCGGGGTGACGGTGACGGCGGGCTCGACGTCGGCACTGGCGGAGGCGGGCATCGGTCTGGCAAACTCCGGACCCGGAGGCGTTCCCCTGACGAACGGCCTCCAGTATAGACGGAGGCTGGCGGGCCGCATCACGGCACGGCCGCCCCACCCCTTCCCGCCGGAGTCCGCCGTGCTCGACCGCCGTTTCGTCGCCGACAACATCGATCTGGTTGCCGCCAACTGCCGGGCGCGAGGCTCGGGCGCCGACGTGGCGAAGTTCGCGACCCTCGACCGGCTCCGCCGGCAGCTGCAGGCCGACGTCGACCGGCTCAACGCGGCGGCCTCGCAGGTGAGCAAGTCGATCGGCAAGGCGGCCGATGCCGCCGACCGGGAGGCGAAGAAGGCCGAAGGCCGTCGGCTCCGCGAGGAGATCGCGGCACTCGAGGCGAAGTCGGCCGAGATCGTCGCCGAGGCCGACGCGATCCTCCGGGCGATTCCCAACCTGACGCACCCGGCCGCGCCGGTCGGCGGCGAAGATGCCGCCGTCGAGGTGCGCCGCGGCCGGCATGCCCCGCGGGCCTTCGAGTTCAAGCCGCTCGACCACGTCGAGATCGGCGGCCGCCTGAAGCTCTTCGACTTCGAGGCCGGAGCCCGCGTGGCGGGGCACGGCTTCTACTTCCTCACCAACGACGGCGTGCTGCTCGAGCTCGCCCTCCAGCGGTACGCCGTCGACCTGCTGATGCGGGAGGGCTTCACGGTGATGACCACGCCCGATCTGGCCCGCGACTCGATCCTCGAGGGCACGGGCTTCATGCCCCGCGGTCCCGAGACGCAGATCTACTCGATCAACGACTCCGATCTCTCGCTGATCGCCACCGCCGAGATCACGCTCGGGGGCGCCTTCCACGAGCGGATCTTCGAGGCGGCCGAACTGCCGCTGAAGCTCTGCGGCATCAGCCACTGCTTCCGCACCGAGGCGGGAGCCCACGGCCGGGCCACCCGCGGGCTGTATCGCGTGCACCAGTTCACGAAGGTGGAGATGTTCGCGTTCACGCTTCCCGAGGGGAGCGAGGCGATGCACGAGCACCTCCTCGACCTGGAGTGCCGGATCTTCGACGGCCTGGGGATTCCCTACCGCGTGATCGACACGGCGTCGGGCGACCTCGGCGGGCCGGCCTACCGGAAGTTCGACCTCGAGGCCTGGATGCCGGGTCGGGGCGAGGCGGGCGAGTGGGGCGAGGTGACGAGCACGTCCAACTGCACCGACTACCAGTCGCGGCGGCTGGCGCTGCGGTCCCGCACGCCGGGGGAAAAGGGAACGCAGTTCGTCCACACGCTCAACGGCACGGCCGTGGCGATCAGCCGGGCGATCATCGCGATCCTGGAGAACCACCAGAACGCCGACGGCACGATCACGGTGCCCGAGCCGCTCGTGCCATGGATGGGCAAGACGACGATCGGCGGCTGACCGCGGCTCGGTTCACCACCGCAGGCCGAACTTCTCGCCCTGCGACTGGCCGCTGCCGGTGCCGCCCTTGAGCGGAGTCGTCCGCTTCTTCGCGACCGGCGGCGGGGCCGCGGGCTCCTCGGCCTCCGGTTCCTCCTCGACCACCGCCTCCTTCGCAGCCGGCGGCGGGGCGAGCGCCTTGATCGAGAGCGAGAGCCGCTGCTCGTCCGGATCGACCGCGATCACCCGGCACTCGACCTGCTGGCCCTCGCGGGCCACGTCGCTCACGCTGCGGATGCGGCGGGTGGCGAGTTCCGAGATGTGCACGAGCCCCTCCACGCCGGGCTCGAGCTTGACGAACGCCCCGAACTGCGCGATGCGGCTCACCACGCCCTTCACGGTGGCGCCCACGTGATACTTCTCGCCGGCCCGCTTCCACGGGCTCTCGATCAGGTCTCGCGCCGAGAGGCCGATCTTGCCGGTGTCGTGGTCGATCCTCTTGACCACCACGCGAACCTTGTCGCCCGCCTTGAGCACGTCGGCCGCGGTCGCGACCCGGTCCCACGAGAGTTCGCTGACGTGGATCAATCCCTCGACGCCGTTGCCGATGTCGACGAACGCCCCGAACTCGCGGACCGAGCGGACGATCCCGTCCATCTCGGCGCCCGGCTCGAGCGTCTCGAGCATCTTGGCCTTCGCGTCGGCGGCGAGCTTCTCGATCACGGCCCGCCGGGAGAGCACGAGCCGCCGGGCCTCGGGCACGATCTCGGTGACGAGGCTCTCGAGCGTCTGGCCGACCACCTCCTCGAGGTTCTCGATCCGCCACGTGCTCACCAGGCTCGCCGGCATGAAGCCGCGCAGGCCCGCCACCTCGCACTCCAGCCCGCCCTTGTTGGCGGCCGTCACGCGGGCCTCGACCACCATGCCCGCCTGGATCTGCGACCAGTCCTCCACCGCCACGGCCCGGTTGGCCAGCGCGACGTCGTAGAGGTTGTCGTCCTCGTTGCGGCTCCCGACCGAGACCTCGATCGAGTCGCCGACGGCGGGCAGATCGATGCCGGCGTCGAGCAGCCCGGCGAGCTTCATCGCGCCTTGCCGGCGGCCGCCGAGATCGACGAACGCGGTGTCGGGGCCGACGGAGAGCACCGTCGCCATCAGGCGGGTGCCCGGGTCGATCGGCGCCTCGGCCTTGGCCGACACGCCGGCGGCGAGCAGGTCGTCGATGGCCACGCCCTCGAGCGCCGCCTCGAAGTCGGCCTCGAGATCGTCGTCGAGACCGCCGCGGATGTTGGGTACGGCCACGCGGCGGGCCGGGGGAAGCACGTCGGTGAACGCCCGCGGCCGGTCGTCACGCCGCCGCCCGCGGCGGCCGCCGCCTCCCTCCCGCGAGGCCTGACCGGCAGGAGCTCCGGCATCTCCCTGTGGCGCGACGGCCTGTGTTTGCCCCGACACGGAAGGTGCCGGAGGGACCGATCCCGGCGCGGACGGCGCCGGAGGAACAGATCCCGGCACGGACGGTGCCGGAGGGACCGATCCCGGCACAGACGGTGCCGGAGGGACCGGCGCTACATACTGGTACTTCGGCGCCAGCGACGGCGGCGCGACGCCGGGCCGCTGCGTGCCGATCGGAATCCGCCGCGGCGTGGACGAGGCCTCGGACTCGGCCGGGGCATCCGCGGCCGCCGACGGCTCCGCGGGCGATGGGTCGGGGTTGGTGGTCATCGAGCCCGGACGACAGCCTGGAGACGCGGACGAACGAAAGCGAATGCGGGAAACAGGACTTGAACCTGCACGGTATTACTACCACCAGGCCCTCAACCTGGCGCGTCTGCCAATTCCGCCATTCCCGCGGCGTGGAGCGATGCAGCCGGACGGAGCGTCCGAACCGCAGCGAAGGGACCGTCATTCTCGACCGGTTTCGCGGTCAGTCAAGCGGCCGCGTGGAAACGGGGCTCGGCCGCAGTCGGCGAGCGGAGGCGGCCTCGGCTCCGGCGCGAATCGCGACGATCGCGGCGAACGTCACGAGCGTCCACGCGGCGTCGCCCAGCGGCATCCAGCGGTAGAACGGCAGGGCCGCCGCGAAGCAGGTGGCGAGCCCTGCGGGCGTGTGCGGATAGTCGGACGTGCACGCCCAGTGGGCGAAGTTGGTCGTCGCGAAAAACACGAGCGAACTCGCGAGGCTGCCGCCGAGCACCGCCAGCCACCGCGGTCGCTCGCGGCCCAGCAGGCCGGCTCCGCCCAGCAGCACCGGCCACGCGGTCGCCGCGTAGACCGCGGCGGCCACACCCAGGTTGCCGTAGGCCGGAAGCGCCAGATTGCTGATCGCCAAGGCCGCCAGCGGCACGCTCGCCGCCACGAGCGGATGGCGGAACAGGAACCCGGCCGCCAGGGCCACGGCGGCCAGCGGCGTCGCATGCCAGAGCGGTTCGCCATGCCACGAGGGCTGCCAGAGCCTGCCGGCGACGGCACAGGCAACGAGCAGCAGCCACGCGGCCACGCTGGTCATCTCTCGAGGCGGCTTCATGACCACTGCTTCCTCCGTGACAGGCCGGACCGCGGGCCGCTGTGGCCCCGGAAAACTGCCGATACACTAGCGGTTTTGGCCCTCCAAGCAAGCGAAACGGACGGAACCACCCGGAATGCCCGCGAGCGGACGCGATCTGGAGACGCTGGCCGTCGAGCGGGCCGACGACGGGATCGTCGTGTTCACGTTCACCGTGCCGGGGCACCGGCAGAACGTGCTGACCCGCGGTGTGCTCGAAGACCTCGCCTGGGCGATCGACGACCTGGCCGACGAGGCGGTCCGCGGCGTGATCGTGCGGTCGGGGCGGGCAGGGAGTTTTTTCGCCGGCGCCGATCTGGCCCGGCTCGAGGAGCTCCCCGCCCTCGACGAGGCGGCCATTGCCGCGGTCTGTGACCGCGGCAAGCAGGTGTTCGCGAAGCTGTCGTCGGGTGTGCCGACGGTGGCCATCATCGACGGCACCTGCCTCGGCGGCGGCCTCGAACTGGCCCTGGCCTGCGACCTGCGGGTGGCCACCACCGACCGCCATACGTCGCTCGGGCTGCCCGAAGTCAGGCTCGGGCTCATGCCCGGCTGGGGCGGCACGGTGAGGCTGGCCCGGCTGATCGGCCCCGGCCCGGCCGTGGAACTGGCCGCGGCCGGCGAGCCGCTCGCCGGCCCGGCCGCGCTGACCGCCGGCCTCGTCGATGCCTGCGTGCCGGCGACCGCCGCCCTCGAGACCGCCCGCCGGCTGCTCGCGATGCACGCCGCCGACGGCCGCATCGCCGCCCGGCGCCGGCGCCTCATGGAGCCGGTCGCGATCGACCCGGTCGAGCGCGAGTTTCTCGAGGCCACCTCCGCGGCGGTGATCCTCGGCCGCACCGGCGGCCACTATCCGGCGCCGCCTGCGATCCTCGGCACGATCCTCGCCGGCGCCGCCGTGGATGCCGCGACCGCGTCGCGGCTGGAGTCGCAGGCGTTCGCCAGGCTCGCGAAGACGCCCGTGGCCCGGAACCTGCTGCGGGTGTTCGCGATCGGGGAGCGGAATCGTCGCGACGACGGCGTCGGCACGTCGGCCGAGACCGGCGGCACGCTGACGACGCCGGCCGTCGTGGGCGGGGGCATCATGGGGGCCGGCATCGTCGCCAGCCACCTCCGTGCCGGCTTCGGCGTCACGCTCGTCGATGCCAATCCCGAGGCGCTCGCGTCCGGCGTGCCCGGCATCCTCGAGGAGGCGGCGTGGGACCGGTCGGCCCGGCGGAGCGACGCGGCGCGGGCGATCGAGCTGGCCGGGCGGCTGCGGACGGCCACCGGCCTGGCCGCGCTCGGCGGCGCCGACATCGTGATGGAGAGCGTCACGGAGCGGCCCGACGTCAAGCAGCAGGTGCTGGGCGAGATCGAGCGGGCGGTGGCTGAGGGCACCGTGATCACCACCAACACCTCCACCAACCCGATCGGCCGCCTCGCCACCGGCCTCCGCGACCCGTCCCGCTTCTGCGGGCTGCACTTCTTCAATCCCGTGCGGCGGATGACGCTCGTCGAGGTGGTCCGCGGCCCCGCCACCAGCGACGCCACGGTGGCCCGCGTGGTGGCCCACGCCAAGCGGCTCGGGAAGGTTCCCGTCGTGGTCAGCGACAGCCCCGGCTTCCTCGTCAACCGGATCCTGATGCCCTACCTGCACGAGGCGGGCGAACTGCTCCGCGAGGGCGTGCCGGCTGAGCGGATCGACCGGGCGGCACGGGCCTTCGGCATGCCGCTCGGCCCGATCGAGCTCTACGACATGGTCGGGCTCGACACCGCCTTCTACGCCGGGCTCGTGCTCAGCGCCGCCTATGGCGACCGCATCGAGGCCTCGCCGGTGATCCCGGCG
>JBIIMU010000081.1:0-8462 GCA_044337845.1 Pirellulales bacterium
CGCCCGGCAGGTCGAGCTCGGCGAACCGGGCGGACAGATCGAGCGGCAGCGTGAAGCGGTTGCCGCCGTCGGTGAGGAAGGCGTCGGCGACGGGCGAGTAGCTCTCCACCCGCACCACCTTGGCGTCGACGTCGAACTCCATGGTCCGCAGGTAGCCGCCCCCCTTGAACGGCGCGCCCGGCAGCACGGTGGACTGGTAGTCGACGAGCATCTGCTGGACCGGCTGGCCCGCGATGTTGGTCGCCGTCTGCCGAAAGGTGCCATTGATGTGGCCGTTGAGCGTCATCACGATCTGGGGGTTGTTGCGGACGAACAGGTCGTTGATGGGGCGGTAGGCCTCCTGGTAGCCCGTGGTGTTGAGCAGGGCGTGGGTCGTCAGGATCGTGGGCAGGCCGGGGTTGGCGTTGATGACCGACTGCGCCCAGGAGAGGTCGTGCGCGTCGGCGGCGAACTGGAGGGCGATGTTCAGGAACCGATGGCCGCCGGCGTCGAACGTGTGCCAGGTGTTCATGCCGGCCCACTTCGTGGTGGGCGTGGCGGGCGACGCACCGCCGAACGTGGGCGTGCCCGCGTGGCGGTGCGGGCCGAACCACTTCAGGTAGTAGATCGGCTCGTCCTTGATCGTGTGGTCGACGAAGTCGTGGTTGCCGGCGAGCAGGCTGTAGGGCACGCCCGCGGCATCGAGGATGTCGAGGGCGGCGTCGGCGCGGCGAAACTGGGCGTCGTCGGGCACGAGCCCGGTGGGTCGCGTGAGGTCCGGCTCGTAGATGTCGTCCGTCCGCGCGTAGTAGGGGTTGCCGTCGTTCTGGATGTCGCCGAGGTGGAGGACGAAGGCGATGTTCCGCGCGGCCTTGTTGGCCGCGATCCAGCTGGTCTGGCCCTTGAAGTAGACGGTGTTGTTGGTCTCGGTCTGGGTGTAGTACTGGGTGTCGGGCAAGACCACGATCGTGAAGGGGTCGGCGGCCAGGGCGAAGGCGGTCTGGATCCAGGTAGCCGCGGCAAACACCCCTCGGATCGCGAACGCGACGCCGCGGCGGTCCGAGCCGGCGGCTCGGGTCTTGACCCCACGAGGACGAGCCCGGCACACTCTCCATGCGAGGGGGAGCGGTGGGTGTTTCGGCGGCATTTCGAGCACGCTCACAATTTCCTAACGTGCGGCGACAACAAGGTTGGGGTGCGACTCGCTGATCGACCGCGCACGACGCGCGGCTGGTCTCACGCGGTTCACCGATTCAACGGGAGATCGGAATAGTCTATGCGTACCATGTGGCGACGTCTCGTTTTGGTCAGTGT
Source organism: Pirellulales bacterium (assembly GCA_044337845.1). GTDB lineage: Bacteria > Planctomycetota > Planctomycetia > Pirellulales > UBA1268 > QWPN01. The sequence goes on from JBIIMU010000081.1 coordinate 1,294, forward strand.
GTGCTGCGGTTGGCTGGTGGTCGGCGGGGCCGGGGTGAAGGCCGCCGACGTCCTGCTCAACTTTGACCTCTCGGCGGTGCCGAACGTCGCGCTTCCGTCCGGCACCGCCACCGCCGTGGGCTTTGGGCTCTCGGCCGATTTGCTTACCCGTGGGGCCGGGCTGACGCCCTTCAATCTGACCAACGGGTTTTCCTCGCAAGGCTGGCTGACCGGCACCGACGGGATCACGCCGTCGTTCGACAACGCGGTGCTCTACAACCAGTACTACCAGTTCGGGCTCAGCGTAAACCCGGGAGCGACGGCGTCTCTCCAGACGCTCGACCTTAACCTGCGGCGATCCGCGATCGCCTCAGCGTCGAACTTCGTCTGGCAGTACAGCCTCGACGGCTTCGCCACGCCCGGCACGACGATCGCCAGCGGCACCCAGTATTACGCGTCGGGCACCTTCACCTACCTCGGCCGCACGTCGGGATCGGCCCCGGCGACCGTGGCGCCATTCCAGTGGATGTCGGTCGACACGGCCGGCCAAAACGGCAATCCGCTCGCCACCCTCGACCTGTCGTCGGTGCCGGCCCTCCAGAACCTCTCGGGCGGGGCCAGCGTGCAGTTCCGGCTCTACGGTTGGAACAACGGTGCCGGGGCCCCGACCAACACCCTCGCCATTGCCCGCAACCAGGGGCCGAGGATCACGGGGCTGCTCGCCTCTCCGGTCTCGGGCACCATCTCGTGGACCGGTGACGGCATCAGCCTCGGCGGCAGTGGCACCTGGAGCGTCGCGGCCCCGACCTGGTACGCCGACGGCCGCAATGGCCCGTGGGCGACGGCATCGCATGCGGAGTTCGCGGGCGTCACGAGCGGCACCGTGCTGCTGCGGTCGGCGCTCGAGTCGACGGGTGGGATTTCGTTCGGCACCGACGGCTACGTCGTCGTGCCCAGCGGGACGGCGCCGGTGTCGCTCACCCTCGCGGGATCCGCCGGCGCGAATCGCTTGTCGGTGGTGTCGGGGGGAACGGCCACGCTCACGGTGCCGGTACTCGGATCGACGGGCTTCACGAAACTCGGCGCCGGCACGCTCGTGATGACAGGCTCGGTGGCTCCGTCCGGGACCGGCAGCATCCAGCAGGGCACGCTCGCCATCGGCCACGCCTCGGCCTTCGGCTCGACCACCCTCGTCCCGGTCGCCGGCGGCACGGTGGGCGTCGCCCCGTTCCTGCGGGCCTCCGTCGCCGGGCTTGCTCCCAACGCCGGTGGAGTCGTCGACGTGGGGAGCGGCGCGATCACCGTGTCCTCCGGACTCTCAACGATCGACCTGGTGACGGCGCTGCTCGCGGGCCGCGGCGACGGATCGTGGACGGGCACGAGCGGGATCACCTCGTCGGTGGCGGCGGCCGAGGCGGCCGTGTCGGAGCCCCGCACGGTGGGCTGGATCGACAACGGCGACGGATCGATGACCGTCGCATATGCCGCTCCGGGCGACACGAATCTCGACTGGCAGGTCGACATTCTCGACGCGGCAAACTTTCTGGCGGGCGGCAAGTTCGACGCCACCCAGCCCGCGTCCTGGAACGAGGGCGATTTCAACTACGACGGCCTCGTCGACATCCTCGACGCCGCCGACTTTCTCTCCACGCAGCTGTTCGACGTGGGGGCGTACAATCCGCCGCCGGCCGCGGCGGGGACCGTCGCTGCGGTCCCCGAGCCCGCCAGCTGGACGCTGCTCGGAGCCGGCATGGCGCTGGCGGCCATCGCTGGCCGTCGCCGGTCGCGGCCCCCGCGGGCGTTCACGCTCGTGGAGCTCCTCGTGGTGATCGCCATCATCGCGGTGCTGATCGGACTGTTGCTCCCGGCCGTGCAGGCGGCCCGGGAATCGGCCCGCCGGTCGAGCTGCCTCAACAACGTCCGCCAGCAGGCTCTCGCGCTCCAGACCTATCACTCGACGAAGCAGCAGTTTCCGCCCGGCTTCGGGATCCACCGGGAGTTCTGGACGGCCCACATCCTGCCGCACATCGAGGAGCAATCGCTCTACAACACGATCGAGTTCAAAGACGCGGGCACGGAGAACTGGGCGTCGTACAACCATCCGAACCGCACCGCCTGCGCGGCCGTGATCGAACCGCTCCGTTGCCCCTCCGGCGGGCTGCCGCCCGAGGGAAAAACGGCCAACGGCATCCCCAACCGCGCTCCGGTGAGCTACCGCGGCGTCGCGGGGGCGATGATCTCCTCCGACGACCGCAGCACCCGGCCTGCCGGCTACAACGGCGGCGATCATTCGGCCCTCGAAGGTGAATCGAGCGACCGGGGTAGCGTGGCGCGGTCCGAGGGCATTCTCTTCGGCGGCAGTCGCGTCAAGCTCAAGGACGTGCTCGACGGCTCATCGAAGACGATGATCGTTGGCGAGTCGTTCACCGATCTTGATTACACGAAAGACGACCAAAACATGGACTACTGGTCGCTCTTCAGCCCACAGATGGGCAGCCCCACGCAGGCCTGGGCCCCCGGAACCGTCCGCGGCACGGAGTACTCCGAGGGGGTCGGTTCGACGGTGGTCCCGATGAACAGCCGTCTCGACCCCATGATGCACGGGGTGCTCATGGAGATGAGTTTTGGCAGCCGGCATCCCGGCGGCGCCACCTTCGGCTTTGCCGACGGCGCCTCGAGGTTCATCAACGAGTCGATCGACATGCGGGCCTACCGTGCCATCTCGACACGGGCCGGAAACGAGGTCACCGATGCCTTTTAACGTCGCTCTCCACGCCGCGCAGCTCAACTCGTGGACCACCGTCGTGATGACATCGCTCGCCCTGCTCGCCGGCTGCTCGACCGGGCCCACGATGAACTACGCCAAAGCCGGGCTCGTGAAGGCCGGAGGCGTGGTCACACTCGGCGGCACGCCGCTGGCCAATGCGCTGGTGATCTTCGAGAATCCCGAGAATGGCACCTTCTCCCATGGCCGCACCGATGGAGCGGGCCGCTACACGCTGATGTTCGACTCCGTGCAGCCGGGGGTCACCAAGGGCCGCAAGACGGTCCGCATCAAGACCGCCGGGGCGATCGGCGAGGATGATCCCGACGCGCGGTCGGCCGGGGGCAAGGAACGGCTTCCGGCCTGCTACAACTCCGAATCGACGCTTACCGTCGATGTGACGGGGCCATCGGATGGCTTCAACTTCGATCTGAATCCCGCCGGAACGTGAGATCCGGCTCTCGGCACCTCCTTCCCTACCCCACCGCTTCATTCCGAGAAAGGTGACGCCCATGAAGATGTCTGTCCGAGCCGCCGCGCTCGCCGTGTTCGCTTGCTGTCCGCTCGTGGGCATGCCCGTGGCCTGGTCCGAAGTGCTGGTGGACTACAACCTCACCGCCATCGTGACCTCGTCGGCATCGCCGGCGGTCTCGGCGCCGGCGACGACGGTGGCCACCGGCGTCACGGCCAGCGACATCACGCGGGGGCCCGGGCTGGCTCCGTTCAACCTGACGCGGGGCTTCAGTTCCCAGGGCTGGAACAACTCCGGCACGACGGCCACCACCCGGGCCGACGCCATCTCCGGCAACAAGTACTACACGTTCGCCCTGACGATCGCCCCCGGATCGACCGCGTCGTTTTCGGACATCTCGGTCGGGCTCTACAAGTCGGCGGTCACGTCGCCGGCCAGCATGGAGTGGCAGTATTCGTTCGACAACTTCGTGACCACGGGCAGCACGCTGACCACGTTCAACCACTTGGGCCGCAACAGCGGTACGCCGCCCGGGACCGTCACGCCCTTCCAGTGGATGACCACCGACACCCCCGGGCAGTCGAACGGCAACATCACGCCGGCGCTCGACATCTCGACCGTGTCCCCCCTCCAGAATCTGGCCGGTCCGGCCACCGTGACCTTCCGGCTCTACGGCTGGGGCTCGATCAACGGCAACGCCACCACCCCCACGAACACGCTGGCGCTCGGCCGTGACAACGGACCGCTGATCAACGGGATCATCACGACCGTGCCGGAGCCGGCGAGCATCTGCCTCGTGGCCACGGCCGTCGGGATCGGGGGCGTGCTCCGGGCCCGCCGCCGCCGCGAGGACTGACCGCCCTCCGGCCACCGGTCACGGAGCGAGCCGTTCCAGGGCCCAGGTGCCGTCGGCGGTCCGGCGGAACACGAGCCGGTCGTGAAGGCGGCTCGGCCGGCCCTGCCAAAACTCGATCCGCTCGGGCACGAGCCGGAAGCCGCCCCAGTTCGACGGCCGCGGGATCGTGGCGTCGTCGGGGTGCTCGTCGCGGTAGCGGGCGAAGAGCGCTTCGAGCGCCGCGCGGTCCGGGATCACCTCGCTCTGCGGCGAGCTCCAGGCCCCGATCCGCGACGTGCTCGGCCGCGTGCGAAAGTAGTCGTCCGACTCGGCGGCGGTCGTCCGCTCCACGCGGCCCTCGATCCGCACCTGCCGCTCGAGGTCGGCCCAGTGGAAGGTGACCGCGGCGTGGGGGTTTGCCGTGAGCTCGCGGCCCTTGCGGCTGTCGTAGTTGGTGAAGAAGCAGAAGCCCCGGGCGTCGAAGCCGCGGAGCAGCACCACCCGGGCCGACGGCCGGCCGTCGGGTGTGGCGGTGGAGAGCGTCATCGCCTCGGGCTCGGGCACGCCGGCGGCCACGGCGGCGTCGTACCAGGCGGCGAACTGCCGGACCGGATCGCGGGCCACGGTGGCCTCGTCGAGCGCTCCCTGCTCGTATTCCTTGCGGGCGTGCGTGGCTCTCGGCTCCATCTCAGCGGTGTCCTCCGGTGGTGACCCAGTGCATCGTCTTCTCCGCGAGCCGGTCGAGGGCCCGCACGGCGAGTTCGAGGTGCTCGCGCCGCGTGTCTTCGATCTTGTTGTGGCTGATGCCCTTCAGGCTCTGCACGAACAGCATCACGGTGGGCACGCCCGCCATCGCCATTTCGGCGGCGTCGTGGAGCGGCCCCGAGGGGAGCCGGTGCGACGTGCCGCAGGTCTCGCGGACGGCCTCGTCGGCGAGGTCGATGAGCTCGGGATGGAACGGGGCCGGGGGAATGTGCCAGAGGCGTTCCCACGCGACCTCCACGCCCCCTTCGGCGGCAAACCGGCCTGCCGCCGCGCGGGCCTCGGCGTGCATCCCCGCGAGGGCCGCCGGATCGAGGTGCCGCTGATCCAGCGTGATCCGGCATTCCTCCACCACGCTCGTCACGATCCCGGGCTTGGTGGTGCAGGAGCCGATCGTGCACACGCCCCCGCCGCTCCGCGCGGCGATCGCGTAGATCTCCTGGGCCAGCTTCGCGGCGGCGAGCAAGGCGTCGCGGCGGCGGTTCATCGGCGTGGAGCCCGAGTGGGCCGCCTGCCCGCGAAACGTGATCGCGTGCCGCTCCACGCCGAAGGTGCCGAGCACGGCGCCCAGCGGCAGGTCGAGGTCGAGGAGCACGGGGCCCTGCTCGATGTGCAGTTCGAGATACGCGGCCGCGGTGGCCCGCTCCGCGCCGCTCCCCTTCACCCGCTCGAAGTCGATCCCCACGGCCGCGAGGGCCTCGGGCAGGCTCACGCCCGCCCGGTCGGTGAGCCGGCGGGCCTCGTCGAGGTCGAGGTTGCCGGAGCAGGCGGCCGAGCCGAACAGGCTCTTGCCGAACCGCGCTCCCTCTTCGTCGGCCCAGTCCACCACGCGGAGCGTCACGGGGGGCGTGCCGGCGTAGTCGGCGGCCACGCGCCTGAGCACCTCGAGGCCGGCGAGCAGGCCGAGGCAGCCGTCGAGCCAGCCGCCGTTGGGCACCGAGTCGATGTGGCTGCCGATCACGACGGCCCGGTCGCTGGCTCCGGGGAGCGTGGTCCAGACGTTGCCGGCGGCGTCGGCGTGCACCTCCACGGGCAGTCCGGCGAGCCGCTCGCGAAACCAGGCCCGGGCGGCGAGCCAGGTGGGCGTGAAGGCCACCCGCTGGGCGCCGTCGGCGTCGCCGGTCAGGGCCCGAAGCTCCTCGAGGTCGCGGATCGTGCGGCGGGGATCGAGGGTGGCGGCCATGTCCCGTATCGTGGACGACTCCGGGTGGCGTCGGCAAGGAGGTGGCAGAAAAGGCGGTCGCCGCCTGGTGCCTTCGCGGGAACTTGATTCACGCGGCTTCGGGCAGGAGCCAGCCGTTGGTGAGCACGCGGAGGCCGCGGCTTCGAGCTGCGGCCAGCGTCTGCGGTGAGATCGACTCGCAGGCGAGGATCCCGATGGCCGTGAAGCCGGCCTCGGCGAGGGCGGCGGTTCGCCGCACCGCCCGGTCGATGTCGTCGGCATCCGCGGTGCACGATGCCTCCAGGAGGAGGTGCACCGCCTGATCCTGCCTGCGCGCGGAGGCGATCACGTCGGCCCGCATCAGGTCGGCGAGCGTGTCTTCGGGCAGCCGTCCCTCGAGCCCCTCGACGAACTCGGCCCGGTCGAGCACGCGGCACCTGCGGAACTCGCGGCCCAGGAACGCCGGCAGATTCTTTGCGACCTTGTCTTCGAGCATGTGGCCATCGAGCCGATCGAGGCGAATCAGCATCTTCTGCTGCGTCTTCGCCAGGTCGGCGACCGTGGCCTCGGTGTTCCGTTGCGCCTGGGCAAGCTCCGCCTGCGCTTCGGCGAACTCCTTCTGCGCGTCAGCAAGTTCCTTCTGCGCGTCAGCGAGCTCTTTGACGACGCCCGTGAGCGCGTGGAAGTCGGCCTGGTTCACGAGGTCGTCGTGTGCCTCGATCACCACGCGGGCCAGCAGGTCGGCCTGCTTCTCCGGAAACTCTTCGAGTAGTCGGTTGCGAATCTGGGGAATGCTGGCCATCGGAACGTCTCCCGTGGGGAAGTATAGACCACGAGCAAAGAGTGTACATATGTTCCCTCTTTGTGCGAAGGGCCTGCGTCACCGCCGTTGCCGCGGCGTCCGCGTGCAAGCAGTCATGGGCGACCCACATTGAGTGGCTATCACCTCGTCCGCTGGCGGGTCAGCCGCGTTGCGGGTTCAGCGCCTGCCGCACGTCGGCCGGCAGCGAATCGGCAACAGCCGGATGGGCCTCCACGAGCCGCGCGATGTCGCCGAGGTCCTTGATGACCTTGCTCGGCCGACGCTCGGGCGTTCGCCAGGCCTTGATCGTTCCGGCCACGGTGTCGTCCAGGCATGCCACCCGCAGCAGGATGCCGTGCACATCGGCTGGCACGGACCGAGCGGGAAACTCGC
>JBIIMU010000082.1:0-8425 GCA_044337845.1 Pirellulales bacterium
GTTGGCGGCTGGCATGATACTCGCATGCCCGAACCCCCGGTCTTCGACCTCGATCCGTGCGATCCGGCGTTCGTCCGCGATCCGTATCCTCGGTACGCCTCCATGCGGGATCTGGGCCGCGTGTTCGCGTGGCGGCAGCTCGGCCATCGCTGCGTGGCGCGATACGACGACGTCAACTCGCTCCTGCGCGACCGCCGCTTCGGCCGCCAGATTCTCCACGTGGCGAGCCGGGCGGAACTCGGCTGGCCCGAGCCGGCCGGACATCTCGAGCCGTTTCACGAGTTCGAGCGGCACTCCCTCCTGGAACTCGAGCCGCCGCGGCACACCCGGCTCCGCGGGTTCGTGAACGCGGCCTTTCTGCCCCGGCAGGTGGACCGAGCGGCCCCCGGCATCGCGCGACTGGCCCACGAGCTCGTCGACGGCTTCGCGGCCCGTGGGGCATGCGACCTGGTGGCCGACTACGCGGCGCCGCTGGCCGTGGGCGTGATCGCCGAGTTTCTGGGCGTGCCCCGCGACCTGGGGCCGCGGCTGCTCGCCTGGTCGCACGACATGGTGGCGATCTACCAGGCCCGCCGCGACCGGGCCATCGAAGACCGCACCGTGGCCGCGACGGAGGAGTTCTCGGCCTTCATGCGGAAGTTCGTGGCGGCGCGACGGCGCGAGCCGCAGGACGACTTCCTCTCGCAGCTCGTGACGACGACCGACGGCACGGGGCAGGGGCTGACCGACGACGAGATCACGACGATGGGCATCCTGCTCCTCAACGCCGGCCACGAGGCGACGGTTCACGCCCTCGGCAACGGCGTGCGGGCGATCCTCGATCACGTGCCCGACGCCGCGGACGCCGTCGTCGCCGATCCGGCCGGCCACGTGGAGGAGATGCTCCGCTTCGACCCGCCGCTCCACATGTTCACCCGCTACGCGCTCGACGACGTGGACGTGGCCGGCGAGCGGTTTCGCAAGGGCGACGTGATCGGCCTCCTGCTCGCCGCGGCGAACCGCGATCCCACGAAGTTCGCCCGTCCCGACGTGTTCGCCGCCACCCGGTCGCCGAACCCGCACGTCAGCTTCGGCGCGGGGATCCATGCCTGCGTGGGCGCCCCACTGGCCCGGCTCGAGATGCAGGTGGCGCTGCGCGTGCTCTTCGAGCGGCTGCCGGGCCTGAGGATCCAGGAGCCGCCGCGGGTGAGGGATGCCTGGCACTTCCGCGGGCTGGAGGCCCTGCGGATCGGCTGGTGAGCCGGCGGTGCCCCAGGGCTCAGGCGCTGGGCATGTCGGCGTGGCTCGGGCGACGGCGGCGGAGGGCCGCGGCGGCGAGACCGACGCCGGCGAGCAGCGTGGTCGAGGGCTCGGGCACGGCGGCGACGCCGTTGACGACCACGAGGCTCGAGGGCTGGAGCGAGGGGGCGGTGAGCGGCAGCTCGCCGAAGGGCGCCCCGAGCTGCGCCGAGACGTCGTAGACCGGGACGAGGCCGATCGCGTCGAGGGCTGCGAGGCCCTCCGCCCCCACGACCCGGCCGAACACGGCGTAGTTGCCGTCGAGGGCCGGATTGCTCTGGACGTTGAAGAAGAACTGGCTCGTCGCGCTGTCGGTGGCCGCTCCACGAGCCATCGCGATCGTGCCGCGGACGTTCGTCGCCGTGCCCGACTCGAGCACGATCGGAGGATTCGTGACGACCGACTCGATCGTCGAACCCGACAGCACGAAGCCGCCCCCCTGCAGGATCTGGATGTCGGCGGGGTTGTAGGTGGTGCTGCGGTGGATGAACGTCGAGGTGTAGGTGCCCGCGTTCACGTAGGAGAGGAAGTTGGCGACGGTGATCGGCATCGCCGTGTCGAAGAGCTCGACGTCGAAGTCGGCGACGGTGGTGTCGAACCGCACGATCGTGCCGGCGCGGGCCGGCGACGCGGGAAGGAAGGCGGCGATGGCGACGAGCAGCGGGCAGAGCAGGCGGCGGGCGTGCATGGCATGACCTCGGGAGACGACCGCGACCACCGTGACCGACTCGGGACCGACAGGAGCGGGCGATGGACGGGGGCGGCCTGGGCATGCGGCTGAACCGCAGGGAACCGGAGAAGGCTGACCACATCCCATCACGCCGTCCGGAAGCCGGAGGCGAGCGATCGACGGGAAGTTCACGCGGTCAGGAGCGGTTCCACACGAAGCGGCGGACGGTTGTCGCCCGCGGAAGACCCTGGCAGTATGACGGAGAACGGACGGTTTCGCAACGACCTGGTGTGAGCGGATGGCGAGGGTGTTTCACGACCGCTACGGTGCCCGGTCCAAGCTGGACGACTCCGCCGCCCACGGCCCCGACTCGGAGCTCATCGTGGTCGAGGGCGACTCGGCCGCGGCGGCGGTGCTCCGGGTGCGCGACCCCGGCCGCCAGGCGGTCCTGCCGATGCAAGGCAAGCCGATCAACGCGGTGCGCGCCCCGCGCCGCAAGGTGCTCGAGCATCCGTTCTTCGGGCCGCTCACGGAGGCGCTCGGCGTGGGCTTCGAGGGGGAGTGCGACCCGCGGCGGTCGCGGTATGGCCGCGTGCTGGTGCTCACCGATCCCGACGCCGACGGCATCCACTGCGGGTTCCTCGTGCTGCTCTTCTTTCACCGCTGGATGCGGCCGCTGCTCGACGCCGGCCGGGTGGCGGTCGTGAGGCCGCCGTGGGGCGAGGTGGTGGTGGCGGGCGAGATCGTGCACGCCTTCTCCGAGCCGGAGCTCGCGGCGGTCGCCGACCGGGCCCGCGGCCGGGGCGCCGTCGCCGTGCGCCGGTATCGCGGGCTCGCGGCCCTCGACGCCGACCTCGTCCGCGAGACCTGCGTCGATCCCGCCACGCGGCGCACCGCCGACGTGTCCACGGCCGACGTGGCGTCGATGATCGAGGTGATCGACGCCCTCGAACCCGGGGGCCTCCGCCCCGGGCCGTAAACTGGAGCGATGTCCACATCGCCCCCGCACCGGCCCGAGCTGATCGAGCGGCTCCTCGAGCCCGCGGCCTACCCGCACCCCACGGCGGGCATCCGGCTCGTGGAGACGCACATCTCGTGGGTGATCCTCACCGGCCCGTTCGCCTACAAGCTCAAGAAGCCGGTCACTCTGGGGTTCGTGGACTACGGCACCCTCGACCTCCGCCGGCGGTCGTGCGCGGGGGAGGTGGCGGTGAGCGGACGGTTCGCCCCGGAGCTCTACCTGGGCGTGGTGCCGATCACCGGCACCGCGGCCGCACCGCGGGTCGACGGCGACGGCCCGCCGATCGAATGGGCCGTCAAGCTCGTGCAGTTCGACGAGGCCGACCGGCTCGACGCCCGATTCGAGGCCGGGCGGCTCACGGCGGCCGACTGCCGCACGCTCGGGGCGGCCATCGCGGCCACGGAAGAGAGGCTGCCCGTGGCCGGCCCCGAGACGCCATGGGGCACGGGAGACGCGGTGCTGGCGGCGGCGGCGATCAACCTCGCGGCGCTCCGCGCGGAGCTTCCGGAGGCGGCGGCGGCCGTCGACGGCCTCGGGGCGTGGCTCCGCGAGCGGCTTGCGACGCACGCCCCGCTGCTCGCGGTGCGCAAGGCCGCCGGCCGCGTCCGGGCGTGTCACGGCGACCTGCATCTGGCCAACGTCGTGCTCCACGAGGGCCGGATGACGCCGTTCGACGCGATCGAGTTCAACGAGAACCTGCGCTGGATCGACGTGGCCAACGACGTGGCCTTCCTCACCATGGATCTCCAGTCGCGCGGGCGGCCCGACCTCGCCGCGCAGGTGGTGAGCAGCTGGGCGGAGGCGGCCGACGATCACGCGGCCCTGCCGCTGCTGCCGGTCTACGAGGCCTACCGGGCGATCGTCAGGGGCTCGATCGCCGCGATCCGGGCGGGGCAGGGCTCCGCGGCCGCGCGGGCGGAGGCCCTGCGCTACCTCGATCTCGCCGGGCGGCTCACGCGCCGGCGGCGTCCCGCGCTGGTCGTGACCTGCGGCGTGTCGGGCAGCGGCAAATCGACGGTGGCCGCGGAGCTGGTGGGGGCGCTGCCGGCGGTGCGGATCCGCAGCGACGTGGAGCGGAAGCGGCTTGCGGGTATGCGGGCCACCGATCGGCCGGGCGACGACGAGGCTGCCGCCGCGCTCTACGGCGAGGCACGGACGCGGCTGGTGTACGAGCGGCTGGCAGCGCTCGCCGACGCGAGCCTGGCCGCCGGGGCGAGCGTGGTGATCGACGCGGCCTGCACGAAGCGCTGGCAGCGACGCCTGCTGGCCGACGTGGCGCGGGCCCGGGGCGTGCCGCTGGTGGTGATCGCCTTCGATCTGCCGACCGCGGCCGCGATGGCCCGGGTGGAAGCGCGGCGGGCCGGGGGAGAGGATCCTTCCGACGCCTCGGCCGACGTGGTGCGGGCCCAGGTGGCGGCCATGGAGCCGATCGGCGACGATGAGGTGGCGGCGTGGCGCACCGTCGTCGGCGTGCCCGCCGCCGACGCGGAGGCCGGGCCCGCGGCCGCGGTGGCCCGCGTGGTGCGGGCCCGCGACGACCTGCTCTCGAGAGCCGAGCGATGAGCGACAACACCACGGGAATCGTCTGGTCGGAATCCTACGTCGAGCACCTCACCGGTGACGGCCACCCGGAGCAGCCGGCGCGGGTGACGGCGATCGTCGAGCGGCTCGCCGCCGAGGGGCTGCTCGCGCGGGCCCGGCGGATCGAGCCCCGGCCGGCGGCCGACGAGGCGATCCTCCGCTGCCACACGGCGGACTACCTGCGGATCGCCGCCGAGGACGTGGCCGACGGTGAGCGCAGGCTTTCCACGGGCGACACGCGAATCTCCGCCCGCTCGCTCGAGATCGCGCGGCTCGCGGCGGGCGGCGTGATCGCGGCGGTGGACGCCGTCGTGGCCGGGGACGTCGGGAACGCCTTCGCCGTGGTGCGGCCGCCGGGGCACCACGCCACGCCGAAGCGGGGCATGGGGTTCTGCCTGTTCAACAACGTCGCGATCGCCGCCCGGCACGCGCAGGCGGTGCACGGGATCCGCCGCGTGCTGATCGCCGACTGGGACGTGCACCACGGCAACGGCACGCAGGAGATCTTCGAGGAGGATGGCAGCGTGCTGTTCTTCGACACCCACCAGCACCCGCTCTATCCGGGCACCGGCCTGGCCGGCGAGACGGGCCGCGGGGCGGGAGAGGGCCTCACGATCAACTGCCCGTTTCCCGCGGGGAGCGGCCGGAGGGAGATCGTGGGGGCGTTTCGCGAGCGGCTCCTCCCCGCCGCGGCGCGGTTCAAGCCCGAGCTGGTGCTCGTGTCGGCCGGCTTCGACTCGCGGATCGACGATCCGCTCGGCTCGTTCACGCTCACCGACGACGACTTCGCGGAGCTGACCGGGATCGTGCGGGGGATCGCCGCGGAGCACGCCGGCGGAAGACTCGTCTCGACGCTGGAGGGCGGCTACGCGCTCGCCGGTCTCGCCTCGGCGGCCGCCAGCCACGTGCGGGCCCTGATGGCATGAGCGGAGGTCGCGCGGCCGGCGACGGCATGGCTGGCCGCCCGGGGATGCGGTAGTCTCTGGCGGGGCACGACGAGGTCTGCACGAGGAGGAGCGTCATGGTGCGGAGGCGAGAGTCGGTCGCGGGGATGACGCGGCGGGGATTCGTGTCGGGGTCGGTCTCCGGGGCCGCCGCGGTCGCGGGGGGCTTCGTGCCGGCCTTCGGCCTTTCGACCACGGCGTTCGCCAACGCCGCCGCCAACGACCGGCCGCGGATCGGCTGCATCGGCACGGGGTCGATGGGCACGGGCGACGCCCGCGATCATGCCCGGTTCGGCGACATCGTGGTGGTCTGTGACGTGGACAACCGGCACGCCGAGCGGTGCCGCAACGACGACCAGTCGGGCAAGGGCAAGGCCGACGTGGTCCGCGACTACCGCCGCGTGCTCGACCGCGACGACGTCGACGTGGTGAGCATCGTCACGCCCGACCACTGGCACGTGAAGATCGCCATCGAGGCGCTGCAGGCGGGCAAGCACGTGTTCTGCCAGAAGCCGCTGTCGCTCACGCTCGAGGAGAACCGGCTCGCGCGGGCGGCGGCCGAGAAGTTTCCGAAGCAGCAGTTCTTCATCGGCACGCAGCAGCGGAGCCAGAAGGACCAGTTCCTGCGGGCCGTGAACATGGTCCACAAGGGGCTGCTGGGCGACATCCAGAAGGTGACGGTCGGGATCAACGGCAGCCCCACGGGAGGCCCGTTCCAGGTCGCCGTGCCGCCGAAGCCGCTCGACTGGGAGATGTGGCTTGGGCAGGCGCCGCTCGTGGACTACCGCGAGAAGCGGTGCCACTACGAGTTTCGCTGGTGGTACGAGTATTCCGGCGGCAAGTTCACCGACTGGGGGGCCCACCACGTGGACATCGCCCAGTGGGCGCTGAAAGAAGACGCGCAGGGACGAGGCCCCGTGCGGATCGACGGCACCGACGCCAAGCATCCCGTACCCTTCAAGGACGGCTATCCGACCGTGGACGACTGCTACAACACGTCGCAGGATTTCGCGGTCACCTGCTCGTTCCCCGGCGGCACGGAGATGGTGGTCACCAGCCGCGGCGACAACGGCATCCTGTTCGAGGGCACGAAGGGCCGGATCTTCGTCAACCGTGAGAAGATCACCGGCAAGCCGATCGAGGAGGGCTGGGACAAGGACCAGTTCACCGACGCCGACGTGCGGGCGCTCTACAAGGGCAAGCCCTTCGAGGGCCACAAGGCCAACTTCTACCGCTGCATCCGCGAGGGCGGGCTGCCGGTGTCGGACGTGTTCAGCCATGTGATCGCCATGAACACCTGCCACCTGACGGCGATCGCGGCCCGGCTCGGCCGGGCGATCGCGTGGGATCCGGCGACGGAGACGATCACGGGCGACGAGCAGGCGGCGGCGTTCGTCGCCCGCACGCCGCGGGCCGGCTACGAGATTCCGCGGATCTGATGGCCGCGACCAGGGGAGCGATGCGATGAACAGACTTCGGACGCCGTGGCTTTGGGCGCTGCTGGTCGCGGTGATCGAGGGGCTCGCCGCGGCAAGCTCGTGCGCCGCGAATCCGGCGTTCACCGATCCGGCCAAGGCCGACGCCGACTTTCCGTTCCAGGGCGAGTACGTCGGCGAGATCCCGATCGACGGCCAGCCGCTGCGGGTGGGGCTGCAGGTGATCGCCCGCGGCAACGGGGCCTTCGACGTGGTGGCGTTTCCGGGCGGCCTGCCGGGCGACGGCTGGCAGGCTCCCATGAAGGAGACGGCGAAGGGGACGCGGGTCGGCGAGGGAGCCGAGGCCCGCGTCACGGTCGAGGGGGTCGATTCGGCGGGCGTCTCGCGGCGCGGCGTGATCCGCCGCGGCCAGGCCGACGTGGTGGGTGACGACGGCGCGGTCGTGGCCACGCTCGACAAGGTGGAGCGGACGAGCCCCACGCTGGGCGCGGAGCCGCCGGAGGGGGCGATCGTGCTCGTGGACGGCGCCGGGCCGGTGGACGAGCGGGAGACGCTCCTGACGCCGCGGCTCACCGACGACGGCCTCGTGATGGAGGGCATGACCACGCGGCAGTCGTTCGGCGACGCCCGCTGGCACATCGAGTTTCGCCTGCCCTACCAGCCGCACGACTCGGGCCAGGCCCGCGGCAACAGCGGCGCCTACGTGATGGGCGTCTACGAGGTGCAGATGCTCGACAGCTTCGGCCTCGAGGGCCGCGACAACGAGTGCGGCGGCGTGTATTCCGTGAAGCCGCCCGCGGTGAACATGTGCCTGCCGCCCCTGGCCTGGCAGACCTACGACATCGACGTCACCGCCCCGCGGTTCGAGGGGGGCCGCAAGGTGAAGAACGCCCGGATGACGGTGCGGCACAACGGCGTGGTGATCCACGACGACATCGAGATCGCGAAGGTCACGCCGGGCGGCGTCCGCGGCGAGGAGGGGCCCACCGGGCCGCTGTTCCTCCAGGATCACGGCAATCCGGTCCGCTACCGGAGCATCTGGGTGCTGCCGCGGAAGCCCGACGTCACGCCTCGGTAGTCGCCCGCCGCGCCGGCGAGATGAACCCGGCCGCGCGTCCTGCGGCTGCGTGGCGCGGTTGTCGCGTCAGCGGTCGCTCACCGGTGGATCGAACATGCCGCTGAGCCTCGCCCTGCGGACCGCCTGGGTGCGGCCGCTGGCATGCAGCTTGTCGTAGATCTTCTTCGCGTGGGAGTGGACCGTGTGGCGGCTGATGCCCATGCTCTCGGCCACCTCGGAATAGGTGAGTCCGGCGGCGAGTGCCCTGAGCAGTTCCGTCTCCCTGTCGGTCAGCGGCGTTGCATCGCCGGCGGGCACGTCGGCACGAAAAGCATCGACGAGGTATCGGGCCACGGCCGGACTGATCGGCGCCCGTCCCTCCGCGGCATCGACGATGCCACTGACGAGCGCGTCGAGCGAGTCGCCCTTGAGCACGTA
>JBIIMU010000275.1:0-4326 GCA_044337845.1 Pirellulales bacterium
GGCGGCGCCGGTGCTCGCCCCGAAGAGGCCCAGCGGCAGGTGCCGGGTGCGGTCGAGCGTCGTGACGAACCGCACCGCGGCCAGCAGCCGCTCGGCCAGCATGGCGACATCGAACACGTTCACCCGATTCGTGGCCTCCTGCTCGGTGAGCAGGTCGAGCAGGAGCGTGCCGATCCACGACTCGTGGAGCACGGCGGCCACGGCGGCGTTGCGCGGGCTGTGCCGGCTCGAACCGCTGCCGTGGGCGAAGATCACCAGCGCCGTCGGCGGGGCCGGGAGAGTCAGCTGGCCAGGGAGCGAAAGCGGCCGCCCCTTGATGCCGTTCACGGGAATCGTCACGTCGACCGTCGCGGTCAGGCTTTCGAGCGTCATCGGATCTCCTCCGGGGCACGGCGATCGGGAGTGGTCTCGAGGGCCAATCCCGCGCGGATCCTCAGGGCGTTCGTTTCGGACGGCAGGCGGGCGGGTCGCCGAGCGGCCCGTCGCCGCCGCTCCCCACCGCCCCCACCCCGACGGGCGGCGCGATCAGCTGCCGCTCGGCCGGGGTGAGCACGCCCTGCCGTCGGACCACGAGGAGCGTGCCGACGAGCTGGGCGTGGATGTCGCGGGGGTCGCGGTCGATGAACTCCTGCTGAAATCTGGCGATGCCGTCGCACGCGGCGGCATCGATCCCACCCTGGGACTTCATGCTGGATCTCCGGAAGGCGGGCCGGGGTGCGTCAGGATGACCGGGCGGCGGTCATGACGCCGCGGATCACGCCAGTCGGCATGACCGTCACGCTGCCGACGCCGGTGCGATAGCCGTTGCCCAACCCCTGGCCGTTGATCCGATCCCAGACCTCGCGGCGGTGGATGGGCATCCGCGTGTCGGCGGTGAAGCCCAGCCGTACCCGGCCCCCCTCGATCTCGAGCACCGTGATCTCGAGCATCACCTCGAGATCCTCAGGCCGACCAATCACCACGCTCTCGCGATTCTTCCTCGTTAGCACCAACATGGGACACCTTCTTCATGGTTTGGAATCCTTCCGGATGAAATCCACGCGGGACGGGTCCTGGGCCGTCCGCGTTATCGATGAACACGTGCTCGTCGATGGCCAGTCCGAAGCCGGGCACGGTGTCGCCGAGCACGACGACGTCCACGCCTGCGGCCGTCGTGCAGGTTTTCAGGAGGCTCGCGGAGGGCGCGTCGACGTGCGTCGCGACGCACCGCACGTCCACGCCGGTCGTGGCGAGCAGGTGATCCCGAAACTCCTCGAACGACGCCTCCGCGAGGGCGCGGTGCCACGCCAGCACCCGGCGCTGGCCCGCCGCGGTCGCGACGAGCCCGCGTTCGATGGCCGAGAGGCCGATGTGCATGGTCACCACCGTGCAGCCGCCGCCGGCGACCACGGCGATGCTCCGCGGCGCCCGGCCCAGGAGCCGCAGCTCGAAGCCGCCGGCGGCACGGGCGAGCCGCCGGGCCAGAAAGGCGCGGTCGCGGCTCGGGGTCGGGCCAATCGGCCGGAACAGGTTGGAGATCGGCATCGATTCGACGCTCCGGGGTGGGTTCGGCATGACGTGCAGCACCGTGGGACCAAACGAAAAAAGCCGGCGAGAGAGAACGCCCAGGGGCCTTCTCTCTCGCCGGCTTACGTTGCGACGGACCACCCGGCCACGCCGGTCTGTCCCTCGACTCGTCTTCCGCGAATGTGATTGTGTGCCGAAAAAAGCGGGGTGAAATGCACCCCTCTTTCGTCCGACGCCCCCGATTATACGTAATGATTAAGGCAAAGCAAGAAAACTCTTCTGCCGTAACGCGTGTTTGTCTCCGCCGTGGCGGCGAACGAACGACGCCACGAGGAGAAATCCCCTGCGAGGAGGGGACTCTCGGGAGCGGAGGCGACGATGTGATCGTGCTCACGCTCGCCGCGGCGCCCGACTGCAGACCCCAGCGAACCAGAAGGTGAGGAGCGCTTCCATGAACCAGATGTTTGCCGATCGTGCCGAGGCCGGCGTGCGGCTCGCCCGCGAGTGTGGCCCCGCGGCGGCCGGGCGGCCCGTCGTGCTCGCGATCCCGCGGGGGGGCGTCGAGGTCGGAGCCACGCTCGCCGCGGCGATCGACGCCGACTTCGACGTGGTGCTGTCCCGGAAGCTGCGGGCGCCCCACCAGCCGGAACTCGCGATCGGGGCGGTGTCGGAGGATGGCGCGGTGCACCTGGTGGCGGGCTGGGACCGCGTGCCCGGCGTCACGTCCGCCTGGATCGAGGCGGAGCGGGCCGTCCAGCTCGAGGAGATGGCGCGGCGTCGATCGCTGATCCGGGCGGTCCGGCCGGCCGTGCCGCTGGCGGGTCGCCACGTGATCGTGACCGACGACGGCATCGCGACCGGGGCGACGATGATCGCGGCCCTGCGGACGGTGCGGGGAAGCGGAGCCGCCAGCGTGACGGTCGCCGTGCCGGTGGCCCCGCCCGATCGCCTGGCCGAGATCAGGCCGCTCTGCGACCGACTCGTCTGCCTGCTGGCCCCCGACTCATTTCTGGCCGTCGGGCAGTTCTATCGTGCGTTCGATCAGGTCGACGACGACCGCGTCGTCGATCTCCTCCGCGGGGCTGGCGGCGCGCGTGGCGAGTCGGGACCGTCCTCCCCCTCGTGACGGGCCGGCATCGCAGGCGGCACTCCCGCGCGGGTGCGAACCCGCGCGGGAGTACGCTGCGGCGGCGGGCGCAGGGGCGGCTAGCGGCCGCGGCTCGCCAGCGACACGGCCAGGGCCGACGCGGGCCGCTCCGTGGTCGCAATGACCGTCGTGGCCGACGACATCGTCGCCACGCAGCATCCCGTCACGACCGCCCGCTCGACCACGATCGTGCCGCGGCACGGGTCGCACCACGTCGTCGCGCACGGGGCCGGGCAGGCCGTCGGGCACGGGTCGTAGCAGGTCTTCGGGCACGGATCGCAGCAGACCGTCATGCACGGCTCGTAGCAGCACGACCGGCGGTGCCGGTGGCAGCGGGCGGCCTCGGCATCGACCGCCGACAGCAGGGTGACGGCACCGAACGCGATGGCGGCCACCGCACGGAACTTGTTGATGAACATCTCTCGATCTCCACTGGACACATCCTGATGATCACGGCATCACCACTGCGGTGAGGCCGGCTCCTAGAACGCCGGACCACGTGCCGGCCTCGGCCGGTGTGGCCGGAGGCATCACTGCACCTTGACGGGAACCTTCCGCGAGGTGCTCGTCGCTGTCTTCGTGAGTTCCACGGTGAGCACGCCGTTGTCGAAGCTGGCGGTCACCGTGGCGGGATCGACCGGATCCGGCAGCGGAATCGTCCGCGCGAAGGCGCCGGACCGGCTCTCCACGTGGCTCCAGCCGTCGCCCTCCTTCGACGACGACTGCTTCTTCTCGCCGGAGATCACGAGCCTGTCCTCGGTGACGTCGACATCGACGTGCTTGGGATCGATGCCGGGCAGCTCGGCGCGAACCTGGATCCGCTGCGGCTGGTCC
The DNA here is from genome assembly GCA_044337845.1 of Pirellulales bacterium. Classification (GTDB taxonomy): domain Bacteria; phylum Planctomycetota; class Planctomycetia; order Pirellulales; family UBA1268; genus QWPN01. The sequence continues at coordinate 3,488 of JBIIMU010000275.1, forward strand.
GCGATGTCGATGGCGGGGAGCCACTGGCCGGGCTCGACCGACTCGAACCAGGTCGGCGTGGCGAGGGGCCGGCTGAACAGCCCGTCGAAGAGCCGGTTCATCTCGGTGCGAAACTCGGCGAGCCCCGAATAACCGGGCTCGAGTCCGCCCTGACGGCGGGTGCGGAAGGGAATCAGGGAGAGCATGGCGAAACCTCCTCGGAAAGCGTGGCTACGGTCTGGCGCCGCAGCCTGCGGTCCGGGAGATGCGTCCTGGCCGGCAACCATTCGCGGGTTCGACGGCGGGAGGCAAGTGACCGGCCGCCGCGACGCACGCGGACCGCCACCGGCGGCCAAGTGTCCGGACGGACATGCCGGCGGAATGACCGGTGGCGAGTCGCGGCGACGACCGGGCCGCATACCGTGACGCGGCGAGCGCAGGCATGCGGCATCGGGAACCGTCCATGGTCGGACAGGCCATGGTTCGACACCCAGTTCCTCCCTCGGAGACGACGCCCATGACGCTTGCAGCGGAGCAGGAGTTCGCCCACATCGGTGAGACGGCAGGCTGCCGCGACCACGATCACGACCTCGTGCACGAGCTGAGCCGCCGGCTCGACGCCCTCTGGCGGTACGACCAGTACATCGCCAACGCGGAGTGGCGGACGGAGCTCCGCGAGTTCTGGCACGAGTGCAAGGCGGTGGAGCAGCAGGCGATCTGCCGGCTCCGGCAGCTGATTCGCACGGAGGTGGAGAACGATTGCTTCTGACGCCCGATGAGCACTGGCCGACGTCGGGGCGGTCGCGGAATCGCCCCGACGCGGCCGACCTCCGCGAGGGAGCGAACCATGGCGACCGTTG
>JBIIMU010000302.1:0-4004 GCA_044337845.1 Pirellulales bacterium
GCCCATGCCGATGCGGTGCAGATCGAGGCGCTCACGCCGGAGGCGGTGCGGTCGCTCCTCGATCCACCCGAGCCGCCCTGCCTGTCGGTCTACCTGCCCACGCACCGGGTCGGGCCCGACAGCACCACCGACCGGCCGGCGTTCACCCACCTCGTGGAGGCGCTCGAAATCAGGCTCGCGGCCCTGCGGTCGCGGGACGTGATCGAGCGGCTCGTGCGGCCGCTGCGGCTGCTCGTCGACGACGTGGCGTGGTGGCGGCGCACGCAGGACGGGCTCGCCGTGCTCGCGGCCGGTGGCCGGGCGCGGGTGTTCCTGCTGCAGCGGCCGGTCCTGCCCATCGCGGTGGCCCGACCGCGGTTCCACGTCATGCCCCTGATCCGTGCGGTCACGGGGCTCGAGCGGTTTCACGTGCTGGCCGTCACGAGCCGCACCGCGCGGGTCTGGTCGGGCTGCGTCTGGCACGACCCGCAGGGCGACGTCGCGGAGCGTCTCGACCCGGTTTCGCTCGTGACCGAGCCGGGGAGTGACGCGGTCGCGGAGGTGACGCGGGGGGATGCGGTGACGGCCGAGGCCGTCGAGCCGCATCGGGTGAAGCACGGCATGGGGCCGGCGGGCCGCGGCGGGACGGCGTTCGTGCACGGCGGCTTCGGTTCCCGGCACGACGACGCCGACCGCGACACGGAGATCTTCCTGCGGCGCGTGAGCGAACTGGTGGGCGAGCAGGTGTCGCGACGCAGCGGCCTCCCGCTCGTGCTCGTGGCTGCGGCGCGGTTGGCGGCGGTCTACCGCGGGCTGGCGGCCGATCCGCGCCTGCTCGACGAGGGTGTCGATCGGGATCCGCACCTGCTTTCGTCCGCAGACCTCGCCGCGGCGGTGGTGCCGGTGTTCACGCGGGCCCGCGATGCACGGGTGGCGGCGGAGGTGGCGACGTTCGAGCAGGCCCGCGGACGCGGCCGGGGCGGCGACGACCTCGCCGCGGTGGCGCGGGCGGCGGTGGCCGGCCGCGTGGCCACGCTGCTCGTCGAGGCCGACCGTCTGGAGACGGGGCGGTTCGATCACCGCACCGGCGCCGTGGAGCTCGATGGCCGGGCGGTCGGCGACCTGTCGCGGACGGGCGACGAGCCCGCCATGGACCGAGACGACGTCTTCGGCGCGGTCGCCGAGACCGTGTTCGCGAAGGGGGGCGCGGTGATCACACTCCCGCGGGCCGCGATGCCGACGGCGAGCGGCGTGGCAGCGGTGTATCGGTACTCCTGACGGGAGCGGTGAGGGTTTCACGCAGAGGTCGCTGGCGGCACGCCGCGCGTGATGGCCCGGCCGGATCGACATCGCCGGGTTCGCGCGGATCGATCACGGCCTGCGCGTGCCTGCGGACGTGCCGTCCTACTCGTGCTCCCCCTCGATGCGGGCCTCGCCATCGGGTCCGATGTCGACATGCAGGCTCATGGGGTGGCAGCAGACGGGGCAGTCTTCCACGTAGTCTTGGTGGGTGCCGCCGGACAGGTCGACCGGCACCACGATCTCTTCGCCGCACGAGTCGCACACATACGTCGCCTCCGTGTGCGGTGACCCCGCGGGGCGACGTCGCTTCTTCCGGCGCTTCTTCATGGCTGTGGTGCGTAATGGTGGAGAGCGGTCTGGCGGTCGGGATGCAGCTCATGGGTGGCGGGATGCAGGGAGGATGCCCTCATGGAGACCAGAGGCTATCGAATCCGCGGTGAGCGGGCGACCGGGGACGGTGCCCATGAGGTGGGCTCGGAGCGCGATTCGACGTCGCGCGGCGCTCTCGTTCGGACGTACCGTCCGCGAGGCAATCGTCAGAGTCGCGAAGAAGGATCGCCACCGGAGGGAGCGTCTCGCCCGTTGCCCTGGCGGCGGATTCGTCCCAGCCTGCGGCGGATTCGTCCCTTGCTTTTCCCGATTCGTCCCTGCCCATGCCCGATTCGTCCCAACCTTGTTTTCGTGATTGACGGCTGCACGGCGTTCGTCAGGATGTTGTCTCAGAGATGTCAACGCCTGCTCGATTTCGTCACGCCCATCGCCACGCAAAAGGAACGCCAATGAACGCGGTTCGGGGTCTGTGGGCGGTGGTGGCTGCAATCCTTGTCATGGGACAAGTTGATGCGGCCCCGCGGGTGGTCTACGACAGCATGAACTTCGTCACGCCGGGCGAATCGAGCTACGGTTATCTCGGAGTCACGTTGCCCGACAAGAGCGCGATTTACGGCGACTCGTTGCGTCTCACGGCGACCGGGATGCTCACCAGTTTCACCTGGGCTGTGTACAACCATCCGTTGTCTGTTGATCTGACGAGTGCAGGCCAGACGATTAGCTTCTACCGCCAATCCAACGCCTCGTTGATCGGCAGCTTCAACGCGACCATCACCGATCTCGGTAAGGGTTCATACAAGACCTTCACGGCGGATCTCACGTCGGCGAACATCGTCCTCGACACCCCCGACATTCTTGTCACCCAGCAAATCCCCTTCTGGCCTCCGGCATCACCGAATTACCGGCTGGGTATCGTGATTTCCGCCTCGAGCAACACCCCCGCGATCGGGACCACCGGGACGGGTTACTACCGGTCGTTCTTCGGGAGTCAGGGCGCCTTCTTCACCGATAGTAGTGCCCCGAACTATTCCAGTGCCGTCTATCGGGCCGTCGTCCTTCCGAACCTGACGTGGAATACGACTTCCGGCACGTGGAATACATCCAACCGGAACTGGACGCTCGGCTCTGAGGGGGGCAGCACGTGGTTCTCCGACGGCGACCAGGCCATTTTCAATAACGCCGACGGGGGAATTGTGCAGCTCTCCGGAGCACTGGCCCCGCGGGCCGTGGTGGTCTCGGCGACCAGCGGGCAGTATGTTTTCTTTTCGTTGGATGGCAACAACCAGCTCACCGGCGCCGCGACATTGTCGAAGAGCGGCGCTGGCACGCTCTTTCTGTTCGGACCCAACACGTACTCCGGAGCGACGACCGTTTCGGGAGGGAAACTCGTGGTTCAAGGGAGCCTCACGAATTCGGCGGTCACGGTCGGCAGCGGCGGCACGCTCGGAGGAGGAGGGGCGATCGGCGGTGCCGTGAGCGTGGCCACCGGCGGTGCGCTCGGGCCCGGCAACAGCATCGAGTCGCTTTCCACGGGCACAGCTACGTTTGCTGCAGGAGCCAGCTTCGCCTACGAGCTCGATTCTTCAGACCCACTCTCGCTCGGCAGTGCGGCCGACCTGCTCGTCGTCAGCGGCAATCTCAACCTCGATACGGGCAACGGCACCATTCTCACGGTCGCGGACCTTGCCGGGTCGCCCAATGCCTTCGTCGACAACACCACCATCTTCGCGCTGATCAACTATTCGGGCACGTGGAACGGTGGCCTGTTCACCTATGGCGGCGCGCCGCTGGCCGACGGCGGCACGTTCACGGTGGGGGGGCAACAGTTTTTGATCGACTATGACCGCACGTCATCCGCCGGACTCGCCAACTTCACGGGCGACTATCTACCCGGCAGCAGCTTTGTGACGATCACCGCTGTCCCTGAGCCCGCCACCTACGCCATGGCCCTCGCCGGTCTTGCCTGCGGCGGCTATTCGATGTTCCGGCGTCGCAAAGGGGCTGAGGATCACGATCCGACGCGTCTGCACCGCGCGGGGAGCAGGACGCCATCATGACGACCCGCTGCGTCGTGCGATTCGTTGTCGCGGCGACAACGCTGCCGGCACTGTTCGACATCGGCCGGGCCCAGAACAACGTCACGTTGGATGCCACCAGCGGCTCGAGCACGATCCCCGCGAATTACACGACGTCCGGCGGCCTCACCATCAGCCTGGGATTCTTCGGCGACTATCTCATCGTCGGACGGATAGCCCGGTCAATGGCACTTCGGCAACGGTCTTCCGGCTGATGAGCGAAAGGATAGCCCGGTCAATGGCACCTCCGCACCGGTCTTCCGGCTGATGAGCGACTCGTGAGCCTCGGGAGGAGCGGCCCGGGCGTCGGGAACGGGT
>JBIIMU010000083.1:0-8307 GCA_044337845.1 Pirellulales bacterium
TCGTGCTCGTGGTCGTGGCCACCCGCATCAGCCGGATCACCGACTACTCCAACGTCACCACCGCCGGCCTGTTCGGCGACATGGCGTCGGCCACGCTCCTGGCCACGCCCGCGAGCCGCCGCCATCCGGTGCACTTCGAGATCGTGCACGCCGACGCCGAGAAGCAGCCGGTGCCGAAGGCCGCCTTCGACTTCCACGTCCGCGACCACGTGCCCGTGCCGGCGCCCGACGGCGGCACCGCCCACCACGCGGCCCGGCTCGTCTACTCGCTCGACGGCATGGCGATCGCCGAGATCGCGCCCCGGGCGATGTCGGCAGCGGTCGCCAAGGCGCTCGCCGAGTCGGGCATCGCCCCGGGCGACGTGTCGTTCGTGGTGCCCCACCAGGCCGGCACCGGGATCGTGCGGTTCGCCGGCATGAAGCTCGACGAACTCGGCGTGAATGGCGAACTGGTCAACGGCCTCACGCGGCGGACCGGCAACGTGAGCGCCTGCTCCGTGCCCCATGCCCTCCGGGAGACCTGGTCGCGGCTCAGCGGCCTGATCGCCTGCCCCACCGCGGCCGTGGGCAGCCCGGGTCGGCCCGAGGCCCTGCAGGGTTGCGTGCTCCTGCGGTCCACGCCGCACCACGACCGCCAGTCGACCGTGGCCGCCTGATCCGGCTGCCGGCCGTCCGGCGGTGGACGTCGCGGCGCCGCGCGTCCTATTCTCGACGGCATGCCCGCCGCCCGCACGTCCTGGAAGCGAACCCTCCTGCTGCTCGCGGCCGGTGCGGCGATCCCGCTGGTGGCCGTGGCCGGGGCCACGGGCTTTCTCGCATCGCGGATCGAGCGGCGGATCGCGGCCCCGCCGAGCGGCGCGTCGATCGCCAGGCCGTGGGGCGCGATCGACCTCGAGACCTTCGACACGCACGTCCCGTCGGGCATGCAGCAGACGATCGCCGAGTCGATCCGCGGCGAGGATGCCCGCGAGTTCGACCGCGACGGCGACGGCGTCCGCGAATACGACTTCCTCGCCCTCTCCGGCGGCGGGGCCCACGGCGCGTTCGGGGCCGGCATGCTCTGCGGCTGGAGCGAGCGGGGCGACCGGCCCAACTTCAAGGTCGTGACCGGCATCTCGACCGGGGCCCTGCAGGCCACGCCGGCGTTTCTCGGGCCCGCCTACGATCCGCTGCTGCGGCGGTTCTACACCGAGATCTCCACGGCCGACATCTACCGCAAGCGGTCGGCCCTGGCGGCGATCGTGGCCGATGCCACCTGCGACACCGCTCCGCTGCGGCGACTGCTCGACGGCGCGATCGACGACCGCGTGCTCGCCGCCGTGGCCGCGAAGCACCGCGCGGGCCACCGGCTGTTCATCGGCACCGCCAACATGGACGCCAACGAGTTTTCGATCTGGGACATGGGGGCGATCGCCGCCAGCGGCCGGCCGGATGCCCGCCGCCGCTACGTCGACGTGCTCGTGGCCTCGGCGTCGGTGCCGGTGCTCTTTCCGCCGGTCTACTTCGACGTCGAGGTGGAGGGCCGCCCGTGCCGCGAGATGCACTGCGACGGCGGGGCCGAGGCGCAGGTGTTTCTCCGCGGGTTCATGCTCGACGTGGAAGACGCCCTGCAGGGGGCCGGCCTCACCACCGGCGAGGTGCAGGGCCGGCTGTTCGTGATCCGCAACGGCCGCACCGACGACCGGCCGGGCTACGCCGCGATCGAGCCGACGGCGCTGTCGATCGCCGAGGCCACGATCGAGAAGCTCTTCAAGGTGAGCACGACGTCGAGCCTCTACCGGATGTACGTGCTGGCCGACCGCTACGGCGTGGAGTTCAATCTCCGCACGATCCCCCAGGACTTCGACGTGGGCTTTCCGGCGCTCGTCTTCGACCGCGCGGGCATGAACCGGCTCTTCGACCTCGGCTACCGCCTGGGCCGCGACTCGGCCGAGTGGGAGAAGCACCCCCCCGACATCGACCCCGACGAACTCGCCGACGCCGCCCGGCCCTGACGGCGGCGGCCGCGCAGAAACATGCGACCCGCCGGCGACGCCGCCTGATTCGCCGTCGTTTGGCCGGTCGAACGGGCGATTCAGGCAGGCCCTCGCATAAATGTGCGACATGAAGGCCGGGCCCGTCGCCTTATCTTGACGAGGAGTCGGCTGCGCTGGGGGAAGTCCCGCGATTGGCCCACCCACCGCCTGCGTGGCGACGGGTTTCCTGGCGTCGTTTCCCGCGTTCGGGGGAGTGCTCATGAAAACGTCTCTTCGGTTCATCGCCTGCGCCGCGGTCGGCTGCCTGATCGGCGCCGCCTCGGTGGCCCACGGCCAGACCACCTGGATCGCGGCCAGCGGCGGCGAGTGGAACTCCGCGCCGAACTGGAACCCGGCCACGGTGCCCAACGCCACGGGAGTGGCGGCCGTGTTCACGGGCACGACGCAGGTCAATCTCACGAGCTTCAACGCCACGACCGGCACGCTGACCTACGGCGGGACGGGCGGCAGCCTCGTGATCGGCGCGACATCCGGCACCGACGACGTGATCACGCTCGCGACGTCGTCAGGGAGCCCGACGGTGAGCGCGACCAACTCCAACGCGACCATTTTCATGTATGCCAACGTCGAGGGCACGCAGGGCATCACGAAGACCGGCGCGGGCAAGTTCACGTTCCGGTTCAATGGGGCCGACCAGAACTACTCGGGCCCGATCACGATCTCGGGCGGCATCTTCGGCATCAATCAGGACGGCAGCCTCGGCAACGCCGACAACGACGTCACGATCGCCCACGGCGCCCGCCTCACGGTCGAGCCGGGCTCGAACACGGGCACGGTCACCCTGCCGGCCACCCGCACGATCACGTTCACGTCCGGCACCGGCCAGTTCGGCGTGTCGCCCGCGGCGGTCACCGCGATCGTGTCCGGGAGCGTGCTCGGCTCGGGCGGCTTCACGAAGACCGACGCCGGCAACCTCACCTTCAACGGCCCCGTGTCCTACCAGGGAGCCACCCGCGTGCTGGGCGGCATCGTCGACTTCAACTCGGGTGCCTACTCCGGCACGGGGAGCATCCTGGTGCAGGGCGGCACAGGCACCCAGCTCACCATGGCCGATCTGACATCGGTCACGGTGAACGGCCCGGGGAGCACGGTCCTGGTGCAGCCCGCCACCACGGCCTCGGGCACGTTCGCCTGCGACTGGGTGCTGTCCACCGGCGGGGCCAACTCGATCACCGCCGCCTCGGTGTCGGTCGGTGGGGCCAGTGGCTCGAGCCAGGGCTCGAGCAACACCGGCGCCATCCGCCTCGGCACCGGCAACACGATCAACACCGGCTCGCTCGGCCTTGGCGGCTTCAACGGCCGCGGCGAAATCACGCTCCAGTCCGGCCTGACGTCGCCCACGGTCACGATCCGCGGCGTGGCGGGAGGCTCCACCGCGGTGCCCACGGCCGTGATCGGCGACACGAGTTCGGGATCCCGCACGGGCGAAGGGCTCCTCGACCTGAACGGTGCCACGGTCGATGCGATCCTGGGCACGGTCGTGATCGGCCGCCACATCGCCAACTCGACGAATGCCAGCACGAGTGCGATCCAGTTCAACTCGGGCACGCTGCAGATCCAGTCGGGCACGCTCGGCGTGATGACGGGAACCAGCACCCCGACCATTTCCGCCGCGATCACGCAGGGGGGCGGTGTGGGCAAGGTGCAGTCGCTCACGCTCGGCCTCAACACCAACGGCACGGCGACCTCGCTCCCCAACTTTCAGGCGGCCTACAACCTGAGCGGCGGCACGCTCTTCGCGGGCACGATCACCAGCGGCACCGGGTTCTCCGGGGCCGCGGCCCGCCGCACCATCGCGATCAACGGCGGCACGCTCCGCAACTACGACGCCTCGACCAACCTCGTGGCCACCGGCCTCGACGCCACGCCCAACGGCCAGCTCACCTTCGCGCTCGGCGCCGCGGGTGGCACGTTCGAGGCCGATGCGGGCCGATCGATCACGCTCGGGGCCTTCACCGCCGTCACGGGGTCGGGCAGCCTGACGAAGGTCGGCCCGGGCACGCTCGTGATCGGCCGCTCCGCCGCGCACACCGGGGCCACGACCGTCTCCGCGGGCTCGCTGATCGTGGACGGGCTGCTGGGGGCCACGTCGGGCGTGACGGTGGCCGCGGGTGCCACCCTCGGCGGCAGCGGCACGGTGGCGGCGCCCGTGAGCCTGTCGGGCGTGCTCGCCCCCGGCTCGACCGGTGGCCTGCTCACGCTGTCGTCGCTGAGCCTGCAGTCGTCGGCAGCCTCGCAGTTTCTGATCAGCGGCACGGCCCGCGGGGTGGCCGGCGGCTACGAGGCCGTCGACGTCACGCAGTCGGGCGGGCTGACCTACGGCGGCGGCGTCGAGCTCTCGATCGGGTCGCTGTTCTCCGACAACACGTCGTTCAATCTCTTTGGCTTCAGCGGGGCGCCGGCGGGCGGCCTCACGAGCGTCTCGGCGACGGGAGCCTACGGGCCGCTCTCGTTCACCGGCGCAGGCGGCGTGTGGACGGCGGTGTCGGGCCCGCAGACGCTCACCTTCACGGAGTCCACCGGCACGCTCTCCATCATCCCCGAGCCCACCACGATGCTCAGCAGCGCGATGGCGGCGGCGATGGTGCTCGTGATGGGCCTGCGGACCCGGAGGGGCGATGCTCGCTAACCGTCCTCGTCCGGATGTCGCGGCCGCCACGGGCCGCCGCCGGGGCTTCACGCTCGTCGAGCTGTTGGTGGTGATCGCCATCATCGGCGTGCTGATCGGCCTGCTCCTGCCGGCGGTGCAGGCCGCCCGCGAGGCGGCCCGGCGGTCGGCGTGCAGCAACAACCTCAAGCAGGTCGGCATGGCGATGCACCTGCATCACGATGCCAAGAAGGCCTTTCCGGCCGGCTTCTCGCACTTCTGGACGGGCGGGCCGGCGTGGGGCTGGGGCACCTTCCTGCTGCCCTTCATGGAGCAGACGCAGCTCTATTCGAGGCTCGATCCGGAGCGCCGGCGGCTGTCGAGCGTGTTCGTCGCTTCCGCGTCGGCCGCCGACCGGGCGGCCCTGCAAACCGCGATCCCCACGTACCGCTGCGCCTCCGACGCCACTCCCAATCCCAACAACGCCTTCCGATTCGGCGCCGGCACCTTCGACGTCGGCACGTCCAACTACGTCGGCAACTGCGGTGAGCTCGGCTGGGCCAACCGCAACAGCGACGACCCACGGCTCGTGCCGAACTACGGGCCCCGCTACTCGCACGACCCGGGCGGCATGCTCTTCGGCGTGGCCGATCGCGGGGCGACGGCGAATGGGTCGATCCCCAACTCCGGCCCCGGCCAAGGTCCGTTGGGTGTCCGCATCAAGGAGGTCACCGATGGCACCTCCAAGACGTGGTGCATCGGGGAGCGCAGCCAGGTGAACTACGCCGCCGTCTGGGTGGGAGCGGGCGATGCGGCCGGCTACTCCGCCAATCAGACCGCCCGTACCATCGGCCGCATCAACTCCACCGGATTCTCGATGAACTTCAACTGGCTGATCGCCAACTCACCGCCCACGGCGCAAGACGTCGACAACAACGGCAAGATCTTCTCGAGCCTGCATCCCGGCGGCATCAACATGATGTTCGTGGACGGGGCGGTGCGGTGGGTGAACGAGAATGCGGATGCCACCACGCTCCTCGGCATGGCGCACCGCAACGAGGGCCAGGTGACGAGCGGGTCGCCATGATGCAGTTGCTGGCGGTGGAGCATGCCAGGCGGGCGGTGCTGGTGGCGGTGGCCGCGGGCCTCGTGGCGGCGACGGGCTGCGGCGGCCGCGGATTCTCCGAGGTGACAGGCACGGTGCTCGTCGATGGCAAGCCGCTGCAGGGGGCGTTCGTGACGTTCACTCCGGTCGAGCCCGACGGCGTGCGGGGCGTGGGCGCGACGAATGCCGAGGGCCGCTACCGCGTGATCCGGCCGGGGAGCAAGGTGGGCGCCCAGATGGGTGTGAATCGCGTGAGTGTGACCGGCGGCGACACGGGCCGTTCGCTGCCGCCGCAGTTCAGCACCGAGTCGACGTTGCAGTACGAGGTGGTCCGCGGGCCCAACGTGTTCGACATCACCATCCCCGCCCGGTAGGCGGTGGCGGCATGGTCGCCCGCTCGACGGCGTTCAGAGTGGTCTCGTGAGCACGTCGGCGGGCGTCCAGCCGGCTTCCCGCAGGTCGCGGATGGCGAGGCCCCCCGTCCGCTTGGCCAGCCGTCGGCCTGCCGCGTCGCACACCAGCGGCGCGTGGCACCACGCGGGCGGCGTCCAGCCGAGGGCCTCGGAGAGCAGGATCTGCCGCGCGGTGCTCGTGAGCAGGTCCGCGCCGCGAACCACCTCCGCGATCTCCATCGCGTGGTCGTCGGCCACCACGGCCAGTTCGTAGGCCGGCAGATCGTCGCGCCGCCAGATCACGAAGTCGCCGAAGTCCACGCCGGCCGTGCGGCACACGCGGCCCGCGAGGGCGTCGTCAAACTCGATCGCGCGGCCATCGGGCACGCGAAACCGCCAGGGCACCCCGCCGGGGGCGGCGGCTCGCTCGCGACGGGCCGGCCGCAGCGCCGTCGGGAAGAGCGGCTCGGCGTCGGCGTCGTGCGGCGCGGTGGCGGCCTGCTCCACGTCGCGGCGGGAGTGGGGGCTCGGGTAGATCACGCCGGCCGCCTCGAGCCGCCGCCAGACGTCGAGATACCAGCCGGTTCGGCGGCTCTGCTCGTAGGGGGCGTGCGGCCCGCCCATGTCGGGGCCCTCGGTCCAGGCCAGGCCCAGCCAGCGGAGATCGGCGATCGCGGCCGCCACGAACTCCGCCCGGCAGCGAGGGCCGTCGATGTCCTCGATCCGCAGCACGAGCCCCGCGTCGCCCGCGCGGCTCGCGGCGAGGGCGAAGGTGCGGGCGTGACCGGCGTGGAGCAGGCCGGTGGGCGTCGGTGCGAGCCGGCCACGGAGGCCCGTGGTCAGAGCAGCCACCAGCTGCGGGTGGCCACCACGTAGAGCCCGAGGGCGAAGTTGGTGGCCGCGTGGGCGGTGATGCAGTCGATCGGCTTGCGGGTCTTCCAGGCGATCCACGTCATCGCGGCGAACCAGACGATCGCCGCCACGGCCTCGGCGGGATGGCTGCCCACGGCATACAGTCCGCACGTCAGGGCCACGGCGGAGTCGAGAGCGCCGAAGGGCACCGTCCAGAACCGCTCGCGGATCACGAACCTGAGCAGGAAGCCGCGGAGGAAGAGTTCCTCCACGATCGGCACCACCACGGCCAGCCCGAGGAACCGCAGGGCGATGTAGGCCCACGCGGCGTTGGTGTCTTCGCCGTAGTGCTCGAAGGGGTCGAAGCCCACGCGGCCGGTGTCGCCCGTGATCCAGGCCCCTTCCTTCTGCAGTTTCGAGAGCCAGATCCAGGGCACCACGAGCGCGAATCCCAGCACCGGCGGCCACCACGTGGGGCGGCCGAGCCAGCCGCGGAGCGACGGCCACGACAGGTAGAGCATCCACAGCGTGAGCGCCACCCGGACGGCGTAGAGCGGCGGATACCAGCCGTAGGGGATACCGATCCGTCCCGCGAGGCCGCCGCCATCCTGGGCGGGCTCGAACAGGCCCACCAAGAGGAATGCGAGCATCGGATACACGCACGACCTCCACGGCTCGGGGGGGCCGTGGTCCACGTGCGGCCGCTCGGTGGTGGTGGGGGTGTCGGTAGGCTTGGATTCGCTGCTGGTCATCGGCGGGCGGCGGCTTGGGGGGCGGGAAACACGGGCCGGAATCGTGCCGACTGTCCCGTTTTTCGAGCCCGCAGTATATTCTGCGGCTCGCGATTCCAAGGGCCGGGCGTCCGTCGTCCCACCTGCCGGCCCATTCCCCGACCATATTCCCCGAAGAACGTGTATCCATGGACCTGACCAAGCTCCGCAACATGGGCATTTCGGCCCACATCGACTCCGGCAAGACCACCCTCTCGGAGCGCATCCTGTATTACGCCGGCCGCATCCACCGCATCCAGGAAGTGAAGGGCGGCGGCGACGGCGCGACCATGGACTACATGGATCTCGAGCGGGAGCGCGGGATCACGATCACGTCGGCCGCCACGAGCGTGCAGTGGGGCGATTGCGCGATCAACCTGATCGACACCCCGGGCCACGTCGACTTCACGGTGGAAGTGGAGCGCAGCCTCCGCGTGCTCGACGGCGCGATCCTCGTGCTCTGCTCCGTGGGCGGCGTGCAGAGCCAGTCGATGACCGTCGACCGCCAGATGAAGCGGTACAAGGTGCCGCGGCTGGCGTTCGTCAACAAGATGGACCGCACCGG
>JBIIMU010000084.1:0-8271 GCA_044337845.1 Pirellulales bacterium
GCACGTCGACGGCAGGCCTGAGCCGCGCCGCCGCGGCGAGCGCCGCGGCCACCTCCTCCGCGGCCCCCGCTCCCTGCACCCGCGACGGGATCAGGATCACCTCGCTGGCCCGCCAGCGGGCCAGGAGCGTCTGCAGAAAGTCGGCGACCGCCGCGCCCGTCGGGCTGGTGATCAGGGCGATCCGGCGCGGGAAGGCCGGGAGCGGCCGCTTCCGCGCGGCGGCGAAGGCCCCCTCGGCCTCGAGCGCGGCGTGCAGCTGCCGGAGCCGGGCCTCGAGCGTCCCGGTGCCCAGGGCGTGGAGGCGGTCGATCGTGAGCTGGTAGGTGCCGCGGGGCGGATAGACCTCGAGCCGTCCGTGGCAGACCACCGCCAGGCCGTCGGCGGGCTCGATCGCCAGCGACTGCATCGTGCCCCGCCAGATCACGGCCCGGAGCACGGCCGCCTCGTCCTTGAGCGAGAGGTAGGCGTGGCCGCTCGCCGCCCGGGTGAGATTGCTCACCTCGCCGGTCACCCAGACGTCGGCGAACCGCGTCTCGAGCTGCTCCTTGACGCGTGCCGTCAGCTCCGACACGCTCTGGGCGTCGTCCGGAGGGCTGCGGCTGTCGGTGGCGGCGCGGCTGGCCATGGGCCGCAGTGTAGCAATCGAGCCCGGCGGCTTCTGCCGCGGGTCGGAGGTCGAGCATGTCTTCTTCGTCGCAGCCGTCGGTCGCAAGCACCGCCCCGGGCGCGTCCGCGCCGCGTGGGGCGCTGCTCGTCGTGTTCCTGACGGTGTTCATCGACCTGCTGGGCTTCGGGATCGTGCTCCCGGTGATGCCGCGGCAGGCCGAGCCCTACCTCCGCGCCCTGGGCTGCTCGCCGCTCGCCACCGGGGCCGTGATCGGCGTGCTGTTCTCGCTGTTCTCCCTGATGCAGTTCCTGTTCAGCCCGGTCTGGGGCCGGCTCTCCGACCGGATCGGACGGCGGCCGCTCTTGATCCTCAGCCTGTTCGGCTCGGTGGTCTGCTACGCGCTCTACGGGTTCGCGGTGACGGTGCCGACCGATCCGGTGCCGTCCCGCGCGGCCGCGGCGCTGGCGATCGGCTTGATGATCGTGTCGCGGATCGGGGCGGGGATCGCGGGGGCGAGCGTCGGCACCGCCGCCGCGGTGATCGCCGACTGCACCACGCCCGAGAACCGGGCCCGCGGCATGGCCCTGATCGGCATCGCCTTCGGCGGCGGGTTCACGCTCGGGCCGCTGATCGCCTACTTCGGCCTCGCGCTCTTCCGGCGGCAGCCCTGGGGCGTGGGGGCGATCGCGTCGGTGCTGTCGCTGGTGGCGCTCCTGATCGCCGTGTTCGTCTTCAAGGAGACGCGGCCCGCCGGCGGCGTGCCGCCGCGGCCGCAGTCGGGCCTGGGGCGGATGGCGGCCGTGCTCAGCATGCCCGCGATCGCGCCCCTGGTGCTCGTCTATTTCCTGGCGATCGTCTCGTTCGCCAACTACGAGTCCACGCTCGCCCGGCTCACCGAGGCCGCCTTCGGCATGAGCGACGACGACAACTTCCTCGTGTTCGCCTTCATCGGGCTGATGCTTCTCGTGGCCGGCGGCGCCTACCGGCCGCTGGCGAAGCGGCTCTCCGAGACGACCCTGCTCACCGCGGGCGTCGCGCTGATGACGCTCGGCCTGGCCGCCGTCGGTGGCGTGGCGTGGCTGGTGTATCGCGATCCGGCCGCGAGTGCGGCCGTCGGCGTGAAGGGCCTCTTCTATGCGGCCTCCGCGCTGGCCGTGGCGGGGTTCGCCTGCGTCAACCCGTCGGTGTCGGCCCTCATCTCGCGGCGGGCCGACCCTGCCCGGCAGGGCGAGGTGCTCGGCGTCAACCAGTCGTTCGCCTCGCTCGCCAGGATCGTGGGGCCGTTTCTCGGGTCGTTCCTCTACGGCCTGCATCCGTCCCATGCGCTCCCCTTCGCCGCCGCGGTCGGACTGCTCGCGGCGGTGTCGGCGGTCGTGCCCCGGCTGACCGCGGCCGAGGCGAAGCCATGATGGAGAGCGGGGTGCCGGCCGGCGTGGGCGTGCTGGTCGTCGGGCACGGCACGGCCGATCCGGTGGGCGCCGGCGAGTGCCGGCAGGTGGCGGCCGCGGTCGCGGGCCTGTTCCCCGGAGTCGCGGTGGAACTCGGGTTCTTGGAGGTGATCGCACCGACGATCGACGACGCGCTGGCACGGCTCGTGGCGCGGGGGTGTCACGACGTGGTGGCGGCGCCGCTGCTGCTGTTCGCCGCCGGGCACGCGCGGCACGACGTGCCGGAGGCCGTGGCGGCCGCCGCGGCCGTGCGGGGCGTGCGGGTGCGGCAGTCGGCCGCGTTCGGGGCGATCGATGCCATCGTGCAGGCGTCCGTGCGCCGGCGGCAGGAGGCGGTCGCCGCCCGCCCGCCGGTGTCCGCCCGGGAGACGGTGCTCGTGATGGTGGGCCGTGGATCGAGCGACCCGACGGCCCTCGCCCAGCTTCGCGAGCTCGCCGACGCGATCCAGCGGCGGCAGGAGTGGACCCCGCAGCGGGTCGAATATGGCTTCGTGGCCGCCGCCCGCCCGCGGCTCGACGAGGCGCTCGAGGCCGCCTGCGACCCGATCGCGGGGTCGGTCCGTAGAATCGTCGTGCATCCGCACCTGCTCTTCAGCGGCCACGTGGAAGACCAGGTGTCCGACGCCGTGGAGGCGGCACGGAGCCGGCGGCCCGACATCGACTGGGTGCGGGTCCCGCGGCTCGGCGCCGATCCGCTCGTGGCTCGGGCGGTGGTGCAGCGTGTCGCCGAGGAGATCGGCCGGCCGAGTCCGGCTCGCCAAGGCGAGGCGAAGTCGTCACAATAACGGGGCTGCGGCCGGCTCACCGGCGTTCCGCAGCCATCGACCGACACGGAGGAGATCGCGCGTGAACGGACTGAAACGGCTCGGCGGGTTCGTGGCTGCGCTGGCGTCGATGGCTCCCGCCGGAGCGCAGGGGCTGCCCCCGGTTCCCCAGCCGCCGCCGGCGATCGTCGCGCCGGCGGAGCGGCCGGCCGCCGACGCCCCGGCCGCGGCGCGGACGCAGGTGCCGGCCCAGCCGACCGCCCCGCCAGCCGGCACCGCGCCGGGCGGCAACGACCGCTACATCGCCGTGGCCGTCCGCAAGCACCTCGAGAAGGAGCACTACCTCAAGCAGCCGATCAACGACGAGATCGCCCAGCGGTGGTTCACGTCGTTTCTCGAGGCGCTCGATCCCTGGAAGCTCTATTTCCTGCAGAGCGACGTCGACGCCTTCGCCCAGCGGCGCGAGTCGCTCGACGATCTCGTGAAGCGGGGCGACGTGAGCTTCGCCTACGAGGTGCTCGACCGGTTCCTCCAGCGGGTCGACCAGCGGCTGCCCGCGATCGAGCGGCTGATCCAGCAGCCGCACGACTTCACCGCCTCCGAGACGATCGTCACCGACCGCGACGAGACGAAATGGGCCCGCAACGAGGCCGAGGCCGAGGACCTCTGGCGGCGGCGGATCAAGTACGACCTCCTGGTGCAGAAAATGGAGAAGACGTCGCCGGAGGAGGCCAAGGACAAGCTCCTGCGCCGCTACCGCAGCCTCGCGAAGCGGTGGCACCAGATGACGGCCGACGAGCTGCTCGAGACCTACCTGACCACGCTGACGAGCAGCTTCGACCCGCACACCAGCTACATGTCGCCCGGCACGCAGGAGAACTTCGAGATCCAGATGAAGCTGCAGCTCGACGGCATCGGGGCGCAGCTGAAGAGCGAAGACGGCTACACGACGATCGTGGAGCTCACGCCCGGCGGCGCGGCCGACCGCGACGGCCGGCTCAAGGCCAAGGATCGCGTGGTGGGCGTGGGCCAGGGGCAGGAGGGCGAGCTCGTCGACGTGGTCGACATGAACCTCAACGAGGTCGTGAAGATGATCCGCGGCAAGCGGGGCACGATCGTGCGGCTGAAGGTGATCCCGGTGGGCGAGACGGCCCCGAAGGTCTACGACATCACCCGGGCCAAGATCGAGCTCAAGGACGCGGAGGCCCGCGGCGAGGTGATCGAGCACGGCACCAAGGCCGACGGCAAGCCCTATCGGATCGGCGTCATCAATCTGCCGAGCTTCTACCTCGACATGGCCGGCGCCCAGCAGGGGCAGGCCGAGTTCAAGAGCAGCACCCGCGACTGCCGGCGGCTGCTCGACGACTTCCGGCGGCAGGGCGTCGACTGCGTGGTGCTCGACCTGCGGAGCAACGGCGGCGGATCGCTGCCCGAGGCGATCAAGCTCACGGGGCTGTTCATCGACCGCGGGCCCGTGGTGCAGATCAAGGACGCGGCCCACCAGGTGCGGCCGTACGACGATCCCGAGGCGGGCGTGGTCTGGGACGGGCCGCTGGTGGTGCTCACGAGCAAGTACAGCGCCAGCGCCAGCGAGATTCTCGCCGGGGCGATCCAGGACTACCGCCGCGGCCTGATCGTGGGCGACAAGGCGACCCACGGCAAGGGAACCGTGCAGACGCTGCTCGATGTCGGGCAGACGCTGTTCAACTACGGCAACAGCCCGAAGCTCGGGGCGATCAAGGTGACCATCCAGCAGTTCTATCGCCCCTCGGGGGGCAGCACGCAGCTGGAGGGTGTGAAGAGCGACGTGGAGCTCCCGAGCATCACCACGCACCTGCCGATCGGCGAGGGCGACCTCGACCACGCCGTCGCCTTCGACAAGGTGCCGGCGGCGTCGTTCAGCGCGACCGGCCGCGTGACCGAAGGTCTCGTGAGCCGGCTCCGTGAGGAGTCGGCGCGGCGGGTCGCCGGCCAGAAGGACTTCGCCAAGGTCGCCGAGGACATCGCCCGCTACGAGCGGCGCAAGGGGGAGAAGACGATCTCGCTCGTGGAGAGCGAGTTCGCCACGCAGTGGAACGAGGGCAAGGCCGCCGAGGACGAGGAGGAGAAGCGACTCGAGGAGATGGAGGGCCAGAAGAAGGAGGTGGTCCGCCGCGACTTCTACTTCGACGAGGCGATGAACGTGACGATCGACTACCTGCGGGCCCTCGCCGGAGCCACCGGGCTCGCCGACACCGCGAACGTGACCGACCCGTCGCCGGCGGCGACGACGCGGGGCCCCACGCCGGTGGACCGGGCGCCGTAGCCGCGGCGGTCAGAGGAGGCCGCTGAGGGCCGCGACCGCGTCGGGATGCGCCGGGGCGAATCCGAGGTCGCGGATCACGAGGCTGGGATCGACCCGCTTGTCACCTCCCCGCGGCCGGGGCGCGGCCGGGTCCCAGCGGGGCTCGGGGCTGCCGCTGGCGGCGGCGAGCCGCCCGTACCAGTCGCGGCGGCGAATGGGCCGACCGTCGGAGACCACGTAGAGCGGTCGCGGATGGGCCGCGTCGGCCACGAGGCACACGACCGCAGCGGCGTCGTCGACGTGCACGAGATTCAGCCACGAGTCGGGGTCGGCGGCGAGCGGCCGGCCGGCCCGCAGGTCGGCGATCCGCGGGAGCCGGTCGGGGCCGTAGAGCCCGGCGAACCGCAGGGCGGTGCCCGGACCGGCCGGATGCGCGGCCAGCATCCGCTCCGCCTCCACCAGCACCGTTCCCGCGTCCCGCGTCGGGCTCGGCGGCGTCGCCTCGTCGATCGTGCCGCCCGCCTCGTCGCCCCAGACGCCGGTCGAGCTCGAGAGAATCACCCGTGGCGGCGCGCTCCCGCCGGGGGCGGCGGCGAGCGCGTCGAGCAGTCGCCGCAGCCCGTCGACATGGACGTCGCGGGGGCTCGCCCCGGAGCCACGGTCGAAGCCGACCGCCCAGAACACCGTCGTGGGCGATCCGTGCGTGGCGAGCAGCGCGGGCCAGCGATCCGCCGGAGCGGTCACGTCGATGAGCACCGGCTCGGCGCCCAGCTGCCTGAGCGTCTCGGCCCGGTCCGTGCTGCGGGTGGTGGCGAGCACCCGCGATCCCGTCTCCAGCCAGCGGCGGGCCACCCGGCCGCCGAGGTAGCCGCAGCCCACGATCAGGCGAAGGGGTGGGGAGGCGGCTGGCGTCATGATCGATCTCCGTGGGGCTGCCGTGCGGGATCCGGCGGGTGCCTAGCCATCGAGGGCCCGCGGCCGCTCGCCCCGGGCCTGCGACTCGAGCCACGACTGGAGCACGACCTGCGCGGCGACGGCGTCGGCCCGCTCCTTCTTCCGGCCCCGGGTCAGGCCCACGCCGGCGAGCATGCCGGCCGCTTCGCGGGAGCTGTAGCGCTCGTCGTGAAACACGACCGGCAGCCCGGTGCACGCGGCCAGCCAGCCGCCGAAGCGTTCCACTTCGACCGACATCGCGCTGTCGGTGCCGTCGGCGTGCACGGGCAGGCCGATCACGAAGCCCGCGATCGACTCGTCGGCGACGAGCCTGCGGAAGAACGCCGCATCGGCGGCACGGTCGCCGACGGTCTGATGCACGCACAGCGGGCTGCAGATGATCCGCTCGGCGTCGCAGATCGCCACGCCGATGCGGCGGCGGCCGTAGTCGACGCCGGCGAGCCGGCCGGCGGGCAGCGCGGCGGTCATCGCGCGGCCTCACCGCCGCGGTGCGTGAAACGGCCCGAGCGGAGAAACGCCGCCGTGGCCTCCTTCACGCGGCGGTCGCGGAGCAGGGCCGCGTGATCGACCGGCACGACCAGGAAGTCGTCGGCGCCGTCGAGTCGCGTCTCATCCACCCGCACGATCGCGTCGTCGTCGCCGTCGAGGAAGTGGCTGAAGCCGACGCCGTCTCCGCGGCCACCGGCCACGATCCCGAACTCGCAGGCCGGGACGGCGAGGGTGGGCTCGACCCGCGGCCAGTGGATCACGAGATCCCGCGCGGCCCCTTCGGCGAGGGTCGCGAGCATGCCCGCCCCGCCGATCTGCCGGGCGAGATCGGAGCCGCGGTTCGGCGGGCCGAGCATCACCATCCGGTCGACCCGGGCGAGGTCGGCGTCGTCGGCGAGGGTCATCCAGCGGCGGACCACGAGGTTGCCGAGGCTGTGGCCCACGAAGCTGATCCGCGCCGCGCGGGGCAGGCTGGCGACCACCTCGCCGAGGCTCCGGCCGTGCGCGGCGAGGTCGGCGGAGGTGCTGGCGTAGCCGACGAGCATCACGGTGCCGTCGACCGCGGTGCGGAGGTGGTCGGCGAGCGGCTGCATCGAGTCGCGTCCCTCACCGAGGCCGTGAAGGAGGATCACCGTCGGGCCGCGGACGGCGGGAATCGTGCCGTCGGCCTCGAGCGCGGCAAACGCCCGGCGGCAGGCCTCGCCGTCCCCCTCGCGGACCACGGCGTCGCGGGGGTCGCTGATCCGCCATCGGCCGTCCCGGGGCCGCTCCTGGAGCCGCCAGTCGTGGCGGACCGCGCGGTCGCTCCACTCGAGCGCCTCCCGCGACCGCCGCAGGGCCGCCAGCCAGTCGCTCTCGCGTCCGGGCGCGTCGCCGGCCGGCGCCGGGCAGGCCAGCGCCAGGCCGAGGATCGCCGCGATCAGAGATACCCGTTCCATCCACGCTTCTCGAGTTCGGCCACGACCTTCCGGACGGCCTCCTCGTGGGCCCGATCGGCCACGAGCGTCGCGTCCGGCGTGTGCACCACCAGAGTATCCTTCAGCCCGAGCGTGACGACGAGGTGCCGGTCGTCCGTGTGCACGATCGTGCCGGCCGAATCGATCCCGAGGTGGCGTCCCACGGCCGTGTTGCCCGCCCCGTCGGCACCCCGCTGGCGGGCCACGGCCGACCAGCCGCCCAGGTCGTCCCAGCCGAACGGGGCCTCGATCACGGCCACGTCGGGGGCGTGCTCGAGCACCGCGTAGTCGATCGAAATCCCCTTGATGGCGGCGAACTCGTCGCTGAACACGCGGTCGCGGTCGGGGCCGTCCCAGGCCGCCGCGATCCGCCGCAGGTGGGCCATCGTCTCGGGCTGACGCTCGTCGAGCGCGGCCACGATCGTGGCCGCCTGCCAGACGAAGATCCCGGCGTTCCAGAGGAAGTTGCCCGCGGCGACATAGTCGGCGGCCACGCTCGCCGGCGGCTTCTCCTTGAAGGTGGCCACGGTGAACGCGGCCGCCGCACCCGCCGCGGTGGGGAGCCGCTCGCCCTGCTGGATGTAGCCGAAGCTCTCGGCGGGGTAGGTGGGCCGCACGCCGAAGGTGACGAGCCGCCGCGGTGCGGCCTCGACCATCGCCGCCGCCTGGAGGATGGCCCGCCGGAACTCGGCGGCGGGCTGGATCACATGGTCGGAGGGCATCACCGCCATCACGGCGGCCGGATCCCGGCGGGCGACGAGCAGGGCCG
>JBIIMU010000086.1:0-8249 GCA_044337845.1 Pirellulales bacterium
CTGGCGCGAAAACCGCCTAGAGGTAGGTCTCGAGCGTGAGCCGCATCTTCCGCAGCTCGGCGAGCTGGTCCACGCCCTCGAGCGGCGGCATGTGGGCGCACAGGGCCCGGGCATAGCCGACCCGCTGGAGCTGGGCGACGAGCTTGCCGTACTCGACGTTGCCCTGACCGATCCGCACCTGGAAGGCATCGGGCTTCGTGTCCCGCAGGTGGACGTGGGCCACGTACTTGAGGATCGGCTCCCACGAGGCCGGCTTCTTCTGGCCGTAGATGAAATGGCTGGGGTCGAGCGTGACGCCCAGGCCGGGGACGTTGCGGCAGAGCGAGGCGGTCGTCTCGGCGTCCTGGGTCATCCGGCCCGCCGACGTCTTCACCGCCACGATGCCCCCGAGCCCCGAGGCGATCGACACCAGCCGCCGCAGCCGGTCGATCTCGCCGTTGAAGGGCGTGCCCTGCTCCGACGACTCCACCACCATCGTCACCACACCGAGCGACTTCGCCAGGCGGCAGCAGGCGGTGAAATGGTCGTACATCTCCGGGGTCTCGGCGGCGGCGAACGACACCGCCACGGGCCGCAGCCGCTGCAGGTCGCTGCACTGGGCGATGGCGGCCTCGGGATTCGCCGCCACCGCGGCCGGCTGGAGGTGCCCGCCGTGCTCGTGCACGTCGAGTTCCACCGCCGTGAACTCGAGCTCCGCCAGCCGCTCCATCGCGGCGGCGAGCGGCATGTCGGGAAGGCACTCCGTGCTGACGCAGACGAACACGTGGCGGCACTCCGAGGCGAAGGGGCGGGGGCCGCGACCGGGAACGTACGCTGGCCGCGGCGGAACCTGCAAAGGTAGCGGCCCCTGCCGCAACCTGGCAACCTCCGGGCCGGCGAGCGCTCGCGTACAATCGGCAGCGTGTCGCAGGAGCCGCCGTTCCCCGAGCCGGAAGCCGCCATGCAGATCGAATCCCGTCAGCCGCCCACCCGGGTGATCCTCGAACACGCCAGCCCGTGGGGCCGCTGGCTCGGCCGCGCCGGCTGGATCGTGGCGGGCATCGCCGTGCTCTCCGCGCTCGGCAGCGCCGGGGCGTTCCAGCAGTATTTCCAGCGCGACGCCCGGATCGTCGAGAAGTGGCACTCGCTCTCGAAGACGGCGGGCGACAAGGTGGCGATCGTGAGCGTGACCGGGGCGATCCTCGGCGGCGACGGCTTCGTCCGCGCCCAGCTCGATCACGTCGCGGAGGACGATGCCGTGAAGGCGATCGTGCTCCGGGTCGACTCGCCCGGCGGCACGGTGAGCGGCAGCGACGAGATCCACCACCGGCTGGCCACGCTCGTCGAGAAGCGGGACATCCCCGTGGTGGTGAGCATGGGGGGCATCGCCGCCAGCGGCGGCTACTACGTGGCGATGGCCAACCGCGGGGCCGACGACGTGATCTTCGCGGAGCCCGCCACGCTCACGGGCTCGATCGGCGTGATCATCCCCCACTTCGACATCTCGCAGGCGCTCCGCAAGTACGACGTCCGCGACGACTCGATCGCCAGCGGTCCCCTCAAGGAGATGCTGAGCCCCACCAAGGATCGCTCGCCGGAACTCGCCGAGAAGGAGCGGAAGCTGCTCCAGGAGCTGGTGGACGACATGTTTCGCCGCTTCAAGGAGATCGTGAAGGCGGGCCGGCCGAAGCTCGACGACGCCGCGGTCGACCGCGTGGCGACCGGGCAGGTGTTCACGGCCCGGCAGGCGCTCGAGGCGGGGCTCGTGGACCGGCTCGGCTTCCTGGAAGACGCGGTCGACCGCGCGGTGGAGCTCGCCGGCCTGAAGCCGGGCACGGCGCGGGTCGTGAAGTACACGAAGCCCAAGGGGCTGCTCGAGGAGGTGCTCGGCGGCACGGCGGCGACCAGCCGGATCGACCTGGCGGCGATCGCGGAACTCACGACGCCGCGGGGCTGGTACCTCTGCAGCTGGCTGCCGGCGCTCGTGCGGAGCGAGTGATCAGGCCAGCACGGCGGCGATCGGCCGGCCCTCGTTGCCGATCTTGAACGGCCGGCCGTTGGGCGCGACGAACTCGCGGTCCCACGGCAGCCCGCAGGCGGCCGCCACGGTGGCGTTGAAGTCGCCCACGCTGACGGCGTCGCGATCGGGGCTCCGGCCGCCGGCGTCGCTCGCGCCGTGCACCACGCCCCGCTTCACGCCCGCCCCGGCGAGCACGCAGGAGAACACCCCCGGATGGTGGTCGCGGCCGGCGTTCTCGTTGATCTTCGGCGTGCGGCCGAACTCGGTGGCGAGCACCACGAGCGTCGAGGCGAGCAGCCCGCGGGCCTCGAGATCCTCCACGAGCGCCGCCAGCGCCGCGTCGAGTTCGCCCGCCTTCTCGGGCAGTTCGTCCCAGAGATCGCGGTGCATGTCCCAGCCGTTCATCTCGACTTCCACGCACCGCACGCCCCCCTCCACCAGCCGCCGCGCGAGCAGGCAGCCCTGGCCGAGCCGCGAGCGGCCGTAGCGATCGCGGGTGGCCTCGTCCTCGCGGGCGATGTCGAAGGCGGCCAGGTCACCGCTCCCCATCAGGCGGACCGCATCGGCGACCATCTGGTCGTAGGCCGCGATCTGCCGGCCGGCGTACCGCGTGCGAAAATCACGGTCGAGCCGGTCGGCGAGCGCCAGCCGCCGCTCGAAGTTGGCCTGCGAGAGATACGCCGGCCGGGTGACGTTCTCGAGGCCCCGCTCGGGATCGGCGAGCGGCACGGGCGTGACGGCCGGGTCGAGGAAGCCGCAGCCCGGGTGCTCGTTGCCGTTGCCCACGAGCACGTAGCCGGGGAGGTCGCGGCTCCGCTTGCCGAGCACGTGCACGGCCCACGACCCGAAGGCCGGATGCACCACGCTGGCGAGCTGCGGGTAGCTCGTCCGCATGAGGTAGGTGCCCTGCTCGTGCGCGCCGGTCTCGGTGGTGAGCGAGCGGACCACCGCCAGCCGGTCGGCGAGCCCGGCGAGCCGCGGCAGGTGCTCGCCGAACCGCACGCCGGGGATCGCCGTCGCGATCGACTTCGTGTCCCCCTGCTCCTCGCGGCCCGGCTTGGGGTCGAAGGTGTCGAGGTGGCTCATCGCCCCCCGCATCATCAGGGTGATCACGTTCGTGCCGCCCGCGGCCGGCGGCTGGGCCGACGCGAAGCGACCGGAGAGCCCCTCGAGCACCGAGAGCCCGAACGCCGCCCGGGCGGCGGTGCCGAGCAGGCCGCGGCGGGCGATCCGATCGTCGGCGTTGAAGACGTTCATCATCGTGCTCCCGAAGCGTGAAGGCGGAGGACCGATCAGAGCCGGAGGACCTAGCGGATGAAGAGAAACTCGCGGGTGTTGAGCAGGGCCCAGGCGAGGTTGCCGCAGCCCGTCGCCGGGTCGGAGGCGGTGAACTCCTCGATCGCGACGCTGCGGTCGGCGGCATCGGGCTCCCGGGCGAGCACCGACACGAAGACCACGTCGACGGCCTCGTCGGGGTCGTGGGCCATCACGGTGTCGTAGAGCACCGAGCCCTTCTCGAGCATCGCGTGGGTGATCGGGCCGTTGAGCATCGCGAGGATCTGCGGGATCGTGGGCACGGTCCGGCCGCCCTCGATCGTCTCGCGGTCGCTCTGGCCGAACTGGCGGAGGAAGTGGCCGAGCGGCAGCGGCGTGGGCATCTCGCTGGCCTTCATCAGCCACTGTCCGCGATAGCCGCAGGTGCGGGCCAGTCGCCGCTGCACGGCGGCCGGGGCGTATCTCGTGGCGAAGCGGTCGAACTGCCGCTCCACGTCGTCGATCGTGGCCGTTCGCAGGTCGATGCCCGCGACCTCCGCCACCTCGTCCACGGTCGGCCGCTGCACGCTCCAGGGATTGCGGGCCACGAGCCCCACGATCGAATCCCAGATCTGCTCGGCCGTCATCCGGCGGAGGGCCGGACCGGCGAACCGGAACGGCTCCGCGGCGGTCGGATCGTGGACCACGGCCTCCCGTTGGTAGGCCGACGTGGACACGAGCACCCGCACCACCTCCCGGAGGTCGTAGTCGAGGCGGAGCACGAGGTCGGTGAGGTGCTCGAGCAGCTCCGGGTCGCTCGGCGGGTTGGAGTCGCGGAAGTCGTCGACGGGCTCGACGAGCCCCACGCCCATCACCTTCTTCCAGAGGCGGTTGGCGATCGTGCGGGCGAACTGGCGGTTGGACCGCGACACCATCCAGGCGGCGAGCTGCTCGCGGCCGTCGGCATTGCGGACCGTGCCCGGCACCGTGCCCCAGAGCAGCCCGGGCTCGACCCGGTCGAACGGCTCGGCGTCGTCGTATTGGTAGTCGTGCGGGAGCGCGAGCGGCTTGTCCTGGTGGCTCACCACGGTGGCGTTGGCGAGGATGAACTGCACCAGGGCGCCCGCCTTCCTGCCCTTCGCATCCCGGGCGTCCCGCACGAGCGCTCGCACCGCCGGCGGGGGGATCGGCCGCGGCTCCTTGCCGGGCTTGGGCTGCCGCATGCCCACGCCGAGCCGCGTGCGCGTGCCCGCCGTGAAGGCGGCCAGCTCGTAGAACTGGTGCTGCGTCCAGTCGTCGAAGGGATGGTCGTGGCACTGGGCGCAGCCGATCTGCGTGCCCAGGAGCACCCGCACGGTGTTGTCCACGTAGGGCAGCGGCATCCCCTCGTCGCGGAGCTGGAAGCCGACCGCGGGATTCTCCCACGACACCCCGTCGGCCGTGAGCATGTCGTGCACCCACTCGTCGTACCGGCGGTTCGTGCGGATCGAGTCCTTGACCCAGGCCAGGTAGGGCTCGAGCACGAGGTTCCGCTGGGGCCGCTCCGCGAGCCGCAGGATGTCGGCCCACCAGTTGTAGAAGTGGCTCACGTAGTCGGGGCTCGCGAGCAGCCGCTCGATCACCGCGTCGCGCTTCGCCGCAGCGCCGTCGGCGAGGAACGCGACCGTCTCCTCGTAGGTCGGGATCCGCCCGGCGAGCTCGAGGTGGATCCGCCGCACGAAGCCGGCGTCGTCGAGGGGCGGCGCCGGGGTCACGCCATGCTCATCCCAGCGGCGGGCGAGGAGCGCGTCGATCGCCGCCGCCTCGCGATGCACCCGGTCGCGGCGCTGCGCATCGACGGCCGCCACCTTCATGACGGGCTCGTCGGGAGCCGCCGTGACGGCCGGCGGCAGGGCCCCGTCGCGGGTCCGCTGCCGCGCCGGGACCGACGGTGCCGCCGCGCTGGCGACGGCCGCCACGCCCGCGATCGCCAGGCCCGCGAATCTCGCTGCCACCACCGCTCGGTGCGTCATGGAATCCGGCTCCGAAGGCTGCCCCCGATTCAACGGCGGGCATCCCCCAAGGTTGCGTCCGCCGCGGCGGCGAGGGCGTCCGGACCGGGCAGTCGGCCCGCGGCCCGGGCGAGGGCCATCCGGCACCAGGCGTCGGCTGGGCCGAGCACCGCCTCGTCGCCCGAGGCATCGGCATGGTGGGCGACGGCCAGCACGCCGACCGCCTCCCGGACCGCGGCGGACAGGGAGCCCACCTCGACCTGCCGGTCGGCCAGTCCACGGCCGTGTCGGCGGATGGCCCGATCGATGGCCAGGGCCAGCCGCCCCAGGCCGCGGCGGGCCCGCCGCGCGTGGCCGCGGAGCCGCGCGTCGAGGATCGCCGCGTCGGCTCCGGCGCGGCGGGCGGCCGTGGAGGTCCGCCAGGCCAGCCACGCGGCACCGCGCCGCCAGGCCGCCGCGTCGCGCAGCCCCGCGAGCGGATGCTGCCGCGCGAGCCCCTTGAAGAGCGCGAGCCCGAGGAGGTCGCTCTCCCCCTCGTACACCGTGACCGCGAAGTGGTCGTGGAGCGAGTCGCCCAGGGGATGCCCGACGAGAAATGCCCGCCCGCCATGCACGCCCAGGGCGTCGATCGCGGCATCGCGGACGCAGTGACTGGCCACCACCTTCGCGGTGATCGCCTCCCACTCCCCGCTCTGGCCGTCGTCGATGGCGGTCGCGGCCCACGCGGCCAGCGCGTCGCAGGCGACCGTCGCGGCGGCGATCCGGCCGAGCCGCATCCGGACGAGCTGCCGCGAGGCGATCGGCTTGCCCCACGTGACCCGCCGGGCGGCGTGGTCGCGGGCCTGCGCACCGAGCAGCCGCAGGGTGCCGGCGGCCTGCGCGGCGAGCGTGACCCGGCCGCGGTTGAGACCGTGCCACACGATCCGCATCGCATCGCCGTCGCCGCCGGGATCGAGCACGTCGCGAGGATCGATCTCGAAGCCGCGGAACTCGAGTGCGGCATTGTGGGCGTGCCGCAGCGGATGGAGCGGGTAGTGCCGCAGCCGGAAGGTGTCCGTGTCGGCCGCCGGCAGCCGGGCGAGCACGATCACCGGCCTGCCGCCGCGGACGGCGAGCAGCTTCACGAGCCGGTCGTGGGTGGCGCCGGTGATGAACATCTTCGTGCCCGACAGGAGCAGCCGGCCATCGACCTCGTCGAGCCGCGTCGCCACGCGGGCCAGGTCGCAGCCGGCGTCGGGCTCGGTGGCGCCGAAGATCGAGAGCGGCCGGCCGGTGGCGAGGCCGGGGAGCAGCCGGGCCCGCTGCTCGTCGGAACCGAAACCCACCACGGCCGAGACGGCGCCGATCGCGGAGTGCACCGCGAGCAGGCCGGCCGCGGTCGGCACGCTGGCGGCCAGGCGGGTCACGGCCTGCACGAGTTCGAGCGTGGTCGCTCCGGCACCGCCGTACGACTCGGGCACGCCCAGCCCCCAGAGCCCCGCGTCCCCGAGCGCCCGCTCCGCCTCCGCGGCGAACACGCCGAACGGCGGCGGCGGCGCGTCGGCCAGCGGAGCCCGCAGGTGCTCGCCGGCGAGCGGTTCGTAGAGCGCGTCGGCGGCGCGGAGGCGGGCGATCTCCATCTCCGTCCGCTCGAGCACCGCCTCGATCCGCCCGGCAAGCGGCTCGGAAGCCCGCGCGGCGGCGACCGCGAATCCACCGTCGCCCCCCGTCCACACCGCGTCGCCGATCCACGAGCCGGGCCGGCGCGGCAGGGCGTCGTCGGCCGGCCGCTGATGCCGCCCTGCCGGGTCGCGTTCAAGGCGGCGGATCCGCGCGGCAAACGTCTGCTCGATCACCGCACGCCGTGGCTTGAGCGATGCGGTCGTCTCACCGCGGGCCACGTCGAACGGCCGATCCGCGATCACGATGTCGCGCACCCGCCACGACTTCGGCAGCCCCGCCTGCCGCCGCGCGAGGCGGCGGGTGAGCCAGGCCACGACCCGCGGATGCCGCACCGCGTGGCGGCGGCTCACGACCACGAGGCCCATGCTCGCGATGGCGGCCCGGAGGATGCCCGGCTCCGGCACCACCACCGCCGCCGGCCGCCGCATGCCGGCCGCCACCACGCACACCTGCGCCACGGCGTCGTCCTCGGCGAGCGCCGCCTCGACCGCCGCCGCCGGCAGCTTCACGCCGGTCGCGAGCACGAGCGTGTCGCCGAGCCGCCCGCCGATGCGGAGGTGGCCGTCGGCCTCGATCTCGGCGAGGTCGCCCGTTTCCAGCCATTCGCCACCGGCGGTCGCCGGCGGCGCCGCTCCGGGCGGCGTCACGACTCCGATCGCCCGCGCGGGCGTCCGCACGAGCAGCTGCCCGCGGGTGGCGGGCCGCTCGTCGATCCGCACCTCGACGCCGGGCACGGGCGGCCCCACCGTGCCGACCCGCGCGGACCGCGGGCTGGCCAGCGCCACCACGGGCCCGGCCTCCGCGAGCCCGTAGCCGTCGAGCAGCGGCAGCCCCCGCGCCGCGAAGAACTCGGCCGTGCGGCGGCGCAGCGGCGCGCCGCCCGAGACGCACACCCGAACCTCGCCGCCGAGGGCGGCGGCGAGATCCCCGATCCGCCCGCTCGCCGCTCCCCGTTCGAGCCGCTCGAAGAAGGCCGGCACCCCGAGGATCACCGTCGGTGGCATGGCGGCGCAGGCGTCGAGCACCCGCGTGCGGTCGCGGACCACGTTGAGGCAGCCGCCGCGCACGAGGGCCGTGCCGAGGTCGCCGGTGTGGGCCAGCGAGTGGCTCAGCGGCAGCCACGAGAGGCGGACGTCCCGCGGGTCGTCGAGAAACACGGACGAGGCCGCCACGGCGTTGGCCGCGAGCGTCCGCTGCGAGTGCATCACGCCGTGCGGTCGGCCGGTGGTGCCGGAGGAGAGCAGGATCGTGCAGCAGCCGTCGGGATCGATCGTCGCCGCACACCGCGCCACGCGGGCCTGCACCTCGCCGGCATCGGCCGCGAGCCGCCGCCAGGCCGGGTC
>JBIIMU010000087.1:0-8174 GCA_044337845.1 Pirellulales bacterium
TGCCGCCGATCGAGCGACGCGCCGTGCTCGGCATGCACGAGCCACGCGATGGCGGCGACGACCGCGAGCCGTGCGGCATGACCGGCCCACACACCGAAACGCCCCGGTCGTCGCATCGCCGCCATGCCGCCAGTGTAATCCGTCTCGCCGCCGCGCCGCGGGGCGGTCGGCAGTCAGCGGAGCGCCGGCGGGTCCGCATCGCTCACGCGATGGCGGCTTCCGGGCACCTCCGAAAGCGTAACGGCGTGAGCCGTACGACCGTCCGCATCGCGTACGCGACGGCGGCTTCCTGAAGACCGTGCCGGGCGGTGCTACCGGGCCGGCGCGAGCATCACGGCGTCGGCGTGGACGAGGCCGCGAGCTCCTTCGGTCGCGATCACGACCACGCACTCGTCGCCCTCGCGGAGCTCGACGCGGCCGGCCGACCCGAACCCACCCTCCAGCGGCGGCGGCTTCGACATGTCGAACCGCACGCTCGACCGCCCGGCGGCGGTCTCGACGAGCACCGGCACCGCGGTGCCGCGATTCTCGTGGGCCTGCCAGCCGACGAGCACCTCGTAGCGGCCCGCGGCGGGCGCGGCGAGCCGATAGGTGGCGGTCGCGGCGGAGTCGGGGCTGGCGTAGTGGTAGCCGTGGCCCACGTATCCCTTCAGGCCCTCCCCGAGGGTCCACTCGCCCTGCCGCACCGCCTCGTGATCGTCGCGGACCAGGGCAGATCGGGCCCGGGCGAGGTCCGCCGGATCGATGCCGCTGGGAGGGCCGTGGCTCCCGGCCTCGGGGAGCGCGTCGGCCGGGATGTCGATCGGGGCGTCGGGCGTCGCCCGGCGGGCCTTGCCGGGAAGCTCGAGGAGGGACTCGAGCTCCGGCCAGTGGCGTTCGTACACGCCTCGCGGGGTCGTGCCGTGGCGCGCGGCCACGCTCGCCGCCTTGCCCACCACCTCCCCCATCATGCCGCAGGTCTTCATCACGCGGACGGTGCCGAGGGCTTCGTGCGTCACCGACACGCAGCGGCCCGCCATGAACAGGTTCTCGACGTCCTTCGAGTAGAAGCACCGGTAGGGAACCGGATAGCCGTAGGTGCGATCGACGCGGCGGTCGTGCACGGCGATCGAGATGAACGGATTGTCGGGAAACTTCTTCGCGTACTCCTCCTTGGGATAGTGGAGGTCGATCGACCAGGTGGAAGGGACGCAGCCGTCGGGAAAGTCGCGCTTCGACACGATGTCGTCCTGCGTGAGCACGATGTCGCCGAGGATCCGGCGGCTCTCCCTCGGGCCGCCGACGAAGGCCACCCAGGTGAGCGCCGCCCGCTCGTGGTCGGCCTGGCCGGCGCCGTTCTTCATCGCGTTCCAGGCGCCGAACACGGCCCGCAGGTTCCAGTCGCGGATGCCCTCGGCGTCGGCGAGCGGATCCTTGTCGAAGCCGCTCTCCCAGAACCACTGGCCGTGGTGGTCGCGGGGGTAGGGGAAGTCGTCCATCGACAGCGGCAGCGCCCAGGGGGTCTCGGGAAATGCCTGCGGCGCGTCGGTCTCGGCCCAGGCCCACATGTTGCTCATGCCCATCCGGCCCTTGGGCTCCATCACGGTCTCGGCGCCGGCGAGGTGGCCGATCGTGGCGTGGCCCGTGGCGTCGCAGAAGAACCGGCCGGTGAACCTCAGTTCGCGGCTCGTCTTGGTGTCGAGGCAGGTCACGCTCACGATCCGCTTCTCCTCGCGGGCCACGGTGAAGGCGTGGGTGTGGAGGAACAGGTCGATGTTCGGCTCGGCGCGGACGGCCGCCTCCTTCTTGGCATCCCCGAACTCCTCGAACGTGCCGGGGCTCTTCGTCGCGCGGTCGCAGAACTCCTCGACGATCTCGCCGATCCGCGGGTACCTTCCGCGGCGAATCAGGCCCATCGCCCAGACCCGCACCTCGCTCGAACCGTTGCCGCCGAGCACGCCGCGGTCCTGCACGAGCGCGACCTTCAGGCCCATGCGGGCGGCCGAGATCGCGGCTCCCATGCCGGCGTAGCCGCCGCCAATCACGACCAGGTCGTAGGGCCCCTTCGCGTCGGGTTCCGCGGGCAGGCCGAGGGCCGCCCGCCGCCAGCCGGGAAGGATGGCGGCCTCGTCGGGGGGCGGCGCGGTGTCGGTGGTCAGCAGGATGCCATCGCAGCGGCCGTCGAAGCCGGTCAGGTCGTGCAGTGCCAGCCGCGCGTCGCCCGCGGGGAGTTCGAGCGTGCCCCCGTCGTGCCAGCCCCACGCCGCCGACTTCGTGCCGAAGGTCTCGCCGAGCGGCACGCCGTTGACGAGCACCTGGAACCTCCCCGGCGCTCCCGGCGCCTGCCAGCGGGCTACCCAGTCCTTCGTGCGGACGAACACGCGATAGCGGCCCGCCTCGGGGATCGCCACCGTCGTGGTCGCATCGGCGACGGGATGCCCGAGGCCGTGGGCGATCAGATACGGCGAGCCCATCTCGCGGATAAACTGGGTGTCGAGGCTCCAGCCGCCGTGGTCGGCGAAGCTCTCGGCCTCGACGAGGATCGTGGCGGCGTGGGCTGACGCGACGAGCATTGTCGTGATGGCGACGATGACCCCGCGTAGGTGATGAATGAGCATCGGCCTCAATCCGGGGTGTTGTTCGTGCAACGCATGCTTGACCAACGGTGGAGGGGAATTCTACGCCGTTCCGTCGCTTCATGCATGGCTGTGTTGGCCTCGTTGACGGTCGCGGCCGACGAGCAGCCTGCCACGCCCCCCCGCGCCGCCGACCTGCTCGCCCGCTGCGCGGCGCTCGAGCCCAAGCGGCCCGCCTTCGCCAAGGAGTCGCTGGCGCCCTGGGTCGCCCGGCTGCTCGCCGGCACCGACGTCGATCGGGCCGTGGAAGCCTGGATCGCCGCCGCCGAGGAGGCCAACCGCACCGCCGCCCCGAAGCCGCCCGCCACGATCCCCGACCCCTTCAACAAGCACGCGCTGGTGCACGCGTGGATGCTCGCCCACTCGAGCCCGCACCTGCCGGCCGAGGCTCGCGCGCGGATCGCCGCCGCCACGAAGGAGTATGTCTGCCGCTACGGGCACCGGCAGTGGCGGGGCTACGGCGCCCTCAACTTCCGGCTCATGAGCGACGGCGCGGGACTGATCGCCGCCGAGCGGTGGCCCGACCTCGTCGACGCCGACGGCCTTGATTCCTCGGGCATTCACGCCGCCACCCGCGAGCGGCTGCTCGGCTATCTCCACGAGATCGTCCACCGCAACGCCTCGGAGTATGGCGCGCCGACCTATCTCGGCATCGATCTGGTGGCGGTGAGGATGCTCGCCGACTTCGCGGCCGACGAGACCATCCGCCACCGGGCCGCGGTCACCCTCGACACGATGCTGCTCCACGTGGCCTGCGGCTGGCACCGCGGCTACCTCGTCAGCCCGGCCAGCCGCGCGAAGCATTTTCAGTCGAGCATGACCGGGCCCGACGCGATGGACTGCACCGCCGCGATCGGCTGGCTCTTCTTCGGCGCCGAGCGGCCCGTGCAGGGCCTCTGCGAGCACCACGCCGGCTGGTTCGCCTTTCCGGGCACCTACCAGCCGCCGCCGATCCTCGCCGCCATCGCCACCGAGCGCGACAAACCCTTCACCCACCGCGGCAGCCGCGGCGCGACGATCCGCTACACGATCCACCACGAGCCGGGCTACGCGCTGGCGAGCGAGTGGACGCTCCTCAAGACACCCCGCGATTATCACTACAAGGAGTCGCGGCGGCAGATGCTCAAGTGGGTGTCGGAGCATCCGCAGAGCTCGTTCATGCCGTTCCAGGAGAATGCCTTTCGGCCCTACGACCTCGCCGAGAACAGGGCCAACGCCTTCGGCTACGGCGAGAACCCGTTCGGCCAGTCGCTCCAGCACGGCCGCACGCTCGTGGGCGTGTCGGCCGTGCCCGACGACTATCCCTACTGGCGGGTCGAGGCGCCGTTCGCGACGACCGGCGCGATCGTGAAGCGGGTCGAACGCGGCGGCTGGGTCTGCTGCCACGCCGGCTCGATGCTGTTCGCCTTCTGGCTGGGCGGCGAGCCGCGGTGGGGAGCGCACCGCGAGCGGGAGCGGTGCGACGTGCTCACGAGCGACGCCCGTCGGACCGGCTGGGTGCTGGAGACCTCGCCGCTCGAGCCCTTCGCCGGCGGCGGCGTCGATGCCGAGCTCGAGCGGTTCGCCGCCGCGATCCTGGCCCGCACCCGCCTCGACGCGGCGCGGCTCGTCGAGGAGCGGCCCCGGCTGGCGTTCACGTCGCTCGCGGGCCACGCACTCGACATCACCTACCGCCCGCAC
Organism: Pirellulales bacterium; assembly: GCA_044337845.1. Lineage (GTDB taxonomy): Bacteria > Planctomycetota > Planctomycetia > Pirellulales > UBA1268 > QWPN01. Next base: position 4,296 of record JBIIMU010000087.1, read on the forward strand.
GGCGAGCCCTACGACCGCCAGCACCTCGTGGACGGGGAGCCGGTCGACTACGCGGCGTTTCCGCTGCTCGGCAATCCCTGGGTGCGGCAGGCCCTCGACGGCGACGACCTCGTGATCGAGCACGGCGGCCGCAGGCTCCGCTACGATTTCCGGTCCTGGACGCGATCCGAGCAGGGGCCCTGACGCATGGCCGACAGTTTCTTTTCCGCCACCAACACGATCGCCCTGCTCGCGTGGATCGCGCTGGTGCTGTTTCCGTCGCGCCGCCTCGTGTCGCACGTGCTCTGCGGGATCGCCGTGCCGGCCCTGCTCGCCGGTGGCTACGCGGCCGTGATCGGCTGGAAGCTGGCTACGAACGGCCCGCCGCCGGGCGACCTGTCCACCATCGCCGGGCTCAAGGCGGCGTTCGCCGACGACTGGGTGTTCGCGGCGGCCTGGACGCACTACCTCGTGTTCGACATGGTGGTCGGGGCGTGGATCGCCCGCGACGCCGTCCGGCTCGGCATCCCCTGGCCGCTGCGCACGATCTGCCTGGTGCTCACGTTCCTGCTCGGCCCGGTGGGCTTCCTGCTGCACGTGCTCACGCGGCTGGCCCTGCGGCGGGCGGTGGCGACCGACGACCCAGCCACGCCCACGCCGTGACCGCCGCCGGTGCCGCGAGGCCGACGGCCGCCGCGGCGAGCAGCGCGGCCGTGGCGGGAACCACGTCGAACCGCGCTCGGCCAAGCGCCGTCTGGACGAGGGCGTAGACGAGCAGGAGCGTCGACCCGGCCGCGGCCGCGGCCACCAGCTGCACCCGGGCCGGCGCGGCGATGCCGGCCCGCCGCATCGCCCAGGCGAGCGCCGGCAGCCACTGCACCGCGTGGATCACCACGCCGTGCGGAAACTTGGGGACGCCGGCGGCGCCCAGCCGCACGGGATCGAGGCCCGCCTCGATCCGCGTCTCGCCGAGCGCCCCCACCCAGATGCCGAGCACGCACGAGACGAGCAGGAGGATCATCCCGCTTCGCGCGGCGAGGAGCATGTCGGCGGGCACCGGCGGCCGGTGGGTGAGCAGCCGCCACGTCAGGTCGGCGATCACGAGCGTCACCGCCACGATGAGCACCCCCATCGCGTCGAACAGAAACGAGTCGAAGGGCGTGTCACGATTGAAGTGGCTGCCCACGCCCCGCCATCGCTGCACGTCGATGAGCAGCACCTCGACGACCAGCGCCCACGCCGTCGCCGTGGCCAGGATCACGTCGCCCCGCCGTCGCGGTAGCAGCGCCCACACCCAGCCGAGCGAGATCGCCGTCAGGCCCCCGGAGATGCCGAACAGGATCGGCTTCCGCCACGTCACGGGACCTTCCCACGGGCCGCCGAGCACCGCCCAGACCGGGAGGTGGGCCAGTCCGCTGGCCACGAGCACCGCGCCCCAGACCACGAGGGGCCACGCCCGGGGGTCTCGCCACCAGGCGTCGGCACGGTTCGGGGGCGCGGAAGCGGTCATCGGGTGGCAGTGTAGACGCGGATCACGCACACTGCTGGGCATGCACACGCGATCCTTCGGACGGACGGGCTGGCAGGTGTCGGAGGTGGGCTTCGGCGCCTGGGGGATCGGCGGCGGGGCCTGGGGCGGGGCCGACGACACGGAGTCGATGGCGGCGCTCCACGCGGCCCTCGACCACGGCATCACCTTCTTCGACACGGCCGACGTCTACGGCGACGGCCGCTCCGAGCAGCTCCTCGGCCGGCTCCGCCGCGAGCGGCAGGAGCCCTTCGTGGTGGCCACCAAGGCGGGCCGCCGGCTCTCGCCCCACGTCGCCTCCGGCTACACGCCAGAGAACCTCACCGCCTTCGTGGACCGCAGCTTGGCGAACCTCGGCGTCGAGCGGCTCGACCTCGTGCAGCTCCACTGCCCGCCGACGGAGGTCTACTACCGCCCGGAGGTGTTTGCCGCCCTCGACGATCTCACGGCGGCCGGCAAGATCGCGTTCTACGGCGTGAGCGTGGAGAAGGTGGAGGAGGCGCTCAAGGCGATCGAGTATCCGCAGGTGCAGAGCGTGCAGATCATCTTCAACGCCTTCCGGCTGCGGCCCACGGAGCTCTTCTTCGAGCAGGCCCTGCGGCGGAAGGTGGCCGTGATCGCCCGCGTGCCGCTCGCCAGCGGCCTGCTCTCCGGCCGCCTCGCCCGCGACACGGTCTTCCCTGCCGACGATCACCGCACCTTCAACCGCGACGGGGCCGCCTTCGACAAGGGGGAAACCTTCTCCGGCGTGCCCTACGAGACCGCCCTCGACGCGGTCGAGCGGCTGCGGCCGTTCGTGCCCGAGGGCGTCACGCTCGCGCAGTTCGCCCTCCGCTGGATCCTCGCCTTCGAGGCGGTGACCTGCGTGATCCCCGGGGCCCGCGGCGCGGCCCGCGTGATCGAAAACGCCCGGGCCGCCGACCTGCCGCCGCCGTCGCCGGAAACGATGGAGGCGGTGCAGCAGGTCTACGACGCGGTCGTCCGCCAGCTCGTCCATCACCGGTGGTAGCGATGGGCGCGCCGGGCAGCAGCTCGTCCGTGCCAGCGACCGCCGACGTGCTCGTCGTCGGTGCCGGGGCCGCCGGCCTGTTCGCGGCCGCCTGGGCGGGCCGCGCCGCGAGGGATGCCGGACGTTCGCTTTCGATCGTGGCGGTGGACGGAGCGAAGAAGCTCGGCGCCAAGATCCTGGTGGCCGGCGGCGGCCGCTGCAACGTCACGCACCACGCGGTGAGCGAGGCCGACTACGCCGGCGGCACGCCCCCCGCGATCCGCAAGGTGCTCGGGCGGTTCCCGGTGGCCGACACCGTGCGGTTCTTCGCCGAGGCGGGCGTGGAGTTCTACCGCGAGGCCGACACGGGGAAGCTGTTTCCCGTGACCGATTCGGCGCGGACGGTGCTCGACGCGCTCCTCCGCGAGGCCACCGCGGCCGGCGTGCGGCTCGTCCATCCCGCCCGCGTGACGCGGCTCGAGCGCGTGGCGAGCGGGTTCGTCGCCGCGACCTCCGCCGGCGACGTGTCCGCCCGCCGCGTGATCCTCTGCACGGGCGGCCGGTCGCTGCCGAAGAGCGGCTCGGACGGCGGCGGCTTCGAACTCGCCCGCCTGCTCGGCCACTCGCTCACCGATCCGATCGTGCCGGCGCTCGTGCCGCTGGTGCTGCCGGCCGGTCACTGGATCACGGGGCTGTCGGGGCTCGCCCTGCCCGCCACGCTCACGCTCAAGAGCGGCGCGGGCAGGCGGCTGCACGAGACCACCGGCGCCACGCTCTGCACGCACGTCGGCCTCTCGGGGCCGGCCGTGCTCGACATCAGCCGCCACTGGCTGGTGGCTCGCCACGCCGATCCCGCGGTGACGCTCGTCATCAACTGGCTGCCGGGCGAGACGGCCGAGTCGCTCGACCGGCGGCTCGTGCAGGGGCAGTCGCGCGGGGCCGCGGCCGTGCTCCGCGAGCGGCTCACCGAGCGGCTGGCCCGCAGCCTGTGCGATGCGGCCGCCGCACCCCCGACGGGCGACCTGACCCGCGAGGCCCGGAGGTCGCTCGCGGCGGCCGTGACCGCCACGCCGCTGCCGATCGCGGGCGATCGCGGATTCACGGTGGCGGAGGCGACGGCGGGGGGCGTGCCGCTGGCCGAGGTCCGCCTCGAGACCATGGAGAGCCGCATCTGCCCCGGGCTGCACTTCGCCGGCGAGGTGCTCGACGTGGACGGCCGGATCGGCGGCTTCAACTTTCAGTGGGCGTGGGCGAGCGGCTTCGTCGCGGGCACGGCCGTGGCCCGCGCGGCCTCCGCCGCTGTCGAGCAGGCGATGACCTCGTAGCGATACCCGCCCCGCGTCAGGTCGAGCCGCGGCAGCTCCGCGGGACGCAGGCCGACCGA
>JBIIMU010000088.1:0-8164 GCA_044337845.1 Pirellulales bacterium
AGACGCAAACCCAGGCCGGCTACCCCACGCTCTCGGGCTCGACGCCCGTGTTCAAGACCGGGGCCGGCACGCTCGTGCTCGACCAGGCCAACACCCTCTCGGGCTCCACGACGGTGCAGGGGGGCGTGCTCCAGCTGGCCAACGGCGCGGCGCTCGCATCCAGCCGGCTCGTCGTCGTGGCCGGCGGCACCGGGCAGGTGGCGCCGTATCTTTCCACCAGCGTGGCGAGCCTCGATCTCGCGAGTGGCAACGGCCTCCTGGACCTCACGAGCGGAGCGCTCACGATCTCCTCGGGGCTCACCGCCACGGAACTCGTGGCCGAGATCCTCGAGGGCCGGGGCGACGGCTCGTGGAATGGAACGAGCGGCATCACCTCGAGCACCGCCGCGGCCGAGTCGGCCGGCGGCACGCCCCGGGCCTTGGGCTGGATCGACAACGGCGACGGCTCGCTGACGACGGCCTACGCGGCTCCTGGCGACACCAACATCGACTGGTCGATCGACATCCTCGACGCGGCCAACTTCCTCTCCGGCGGCAAGTTCGACACGGGATCCCCGGCGATCTGGTTCGAGGGCGACTTCAGCTACGACGGCATCGTGGACATCCTCGACGCCGCCGACTTCTTCGCCACGGGGCTCTACGACGCGGGTTCCTACAACACCGCGCCGGGCCTGAGCGGCGGGATCGCGGCGGTGCCGGAGCCGGCCGGGGTGGTCGTGTGGGCTGCACTCGCCGGCCTGATGGCGCTCCGCAGGGGCGGCTTCAAGGAGCGGTGGAAGCTCCGGTGACGTTCCCGGAACCTGCGTGCGCCGCCTATACTCCCATCGCTCGATCGACAACCCCGAGTGATGGTGCGGCATGCGGGCCCAGAACCAACTCCTCCACAGCCGCGCGCGGGTGCGGCCGCGATACGCCCTCTTTCCGCTGGAGGGCTATCCTCCCTCGCGGCTGCCGAACTGGCCGGGCGTCGAGGCGCGGGTGCTCGCCTCGCCGGCCCTCGGAGCCGGGTTCGTGGAACTGCTCCTCGACGTGAAGCAGGGGCAGGGCGGCGGGGCGAAGGCTGACGGCCGCGTCGAGACGTTTTACTTCGTCGTGTCGGGCCGCGTGGATCTGACGGTGGAGGGCCGCACGCATCCGCTGGCCGCGGGCGGCTACGCGCTCGTGCCCCCGATGGCGGACCATGCGGTGCGGGCCGCGGCCGACTCCCGCCTGATCGCGCTCACGAAGGCCTACGAGCCGCTCGCCGGCGTCGCGCCGCCGGGGCTCTTCGTGGGCGATGCCGCGAAGGTGCCGGGCACCGTCTACATGGGCGACGAGGGCGCGCGGCTCCAGACGCTGATCCCCGACGAGCTGCCCTACGACCTGGCGATGAACATCTTCACGTTCGAGACGGGCCACAGCCTCCCCTACGTGGAAACCCACGTGATGGAGCACGGGCTCTGGTTCCTCCAGGGCAAGGGCCTGTACTACCTGGACGACACCTGGATGGAGGTCGAGCAGGACGACTTCATCTGGATGGGGCCCTACGTGCCGCAGTCGTTCTACGCCACCGGGCCCGTGGCCTCGAAGTATCTCTACTACAAGAACGTCAATCGGGAGATCCCGGTGTGAACCGAAGCAGGAAGCCCGATCGCGTGAGCGATGGGGACTGAGACGAGTGTGCTGCAGCCGTACCGCTTACGCGGTTACGCTTCCTGACGCCTGACGGCGTTACGCTTTCTGAACCGAACCTGCGAGGAACCCGATGGCCGAGAAGATCTACCGCGACGCCGACGTGGACATGGCGCCGCTCGCCGGCAAGACCGTGGCCGTGATCGGCTACGGCATCCAGGGCAAGGCCCAGGCCGCCAATGCCCGCGACAGCGGCGTGACCGTGATCGTGGGCACGCGGCCCGAGGGCGAGTCGCCCAGCCGCAGGCAGGCGGAGGCCGACGGGTTCAAGGCCTGCTCGATCGGCGAGGCCACGAAGCTCGCCGACGTGCTCCTCATCGAACTGGCCGACCCGGCCCAGCCGCCAATCTGGAAGGCCGACATCGCCCCCAACCTCTCGGCGGGCAAGACGGTCTGCTTCTGCCACGGCTTCAACGTGCTCTACGGCGCGATCACGCCGCCCAAGGACGTCAACACCGTGCTCTTCGTGCCCAACGCCCCGGGCCACTTCGTGCGGCAGAAGTATCTCGCCGGCGAGGGGATCTACGGCTGCGTGGCGGTGGACCACGACGCCACCGGCAATGCCCTGCAGATCGCCCTCGCCGTGGCCAAGGCGGTGGGCAGCACGCGGGCGGGCGTGGTGGAGATGTCGTTCCAGCACGAGACCGAGGGGGACAACTTCGAGGAGCAGATCCTCTACGGCGGCGCGATCCACCTGATGAAAATGTGCTTTCAGACGATGGTGGACAACGGCTATCCGCCGAGCTTCGCCTATGCGAAGGCGATCCGCTCGCTCCGCAGCGTGATCGACGTGATGGACGAGGTGGGCATCGAGGAATACATCAGCCGCCGGTGCAGCCGCACGGCCGAGTTCGCGATCCGCACCCGCGGGCCCCGGGTGATCGACGAGGAGGCGATCCGCGAGATCTTCCGCGAGACCGAGCGGGGGGAGTTCGCCCGCGACTGGATGCAGGAGTGGGCGCTCGGCATGCCCACGCTCCACCGCATGCGGCGGACCGGGGCGGCAAGCGCGATGGAGAAGACCGGCGAGCGGTGGCGGCGGGAGTTCGGCACGTGACACGGGGGCGCCCGGCATGCCCGTGAACGCCGACCGCATCGCGGCCGACATTTCGGCGATCGGCCGGTTCACACCCCGGCCCGGAGCGGGGGCCGACCGTCCCACGTTCTCGCCCGAGTGGCGTCAGGCCCGCGACTACTTCGTGGCCGAGGCCGAGCGGGCCGGCTGCCACTGGCGGATCGACGCCGCGGGCAACGTGCACGTGCGGCCGCGGGCGATCGACTGGTCGCGACGGGTGTGGCTCTCGGGCTCGCACCTCGACAGCGTGCCCGGCGGCGGTGACTTCGACGGGGTGGTGGGCGTGGTGGCGGCGCTGGAGGTGCTGCGGGCGGCCCACGAGGACGGCCGCCACGACCTGCCGCTCGAGGCGATCGTGTTCGCCGAGGAGGAGGGCACGACCTTCGGGCTCGGCATGCTTGGCAGCCGCGGCTGGGCCGGCACGCTCGACCGGGCGGCGCTCGCCGCCGTCCGCAACCGCGACGGGAAAACCTACTGGGAGGCCGGGGCCGACCACGGGGCCCGCGCCGAGCGGCTCGCGGCGGAGCGGCTCCGGCCGGCCGACTACGGCGGCCTGATCGAGGTGCACATCGAGCAGGGGCCGGCGATGTGGAAGCACGACCGCCGGGTGGCGCTCGTCACCGCGATCGCCGGGCGGCGGCAGTATGCGGTCGCGATGCGGGGCGTGGCCAACCACGCGGGCTCGACCGGGATGAACGATCGGCACGACGCGCTCGCCGGCGCCGCGGAGGTGATCTCGGCGGTGGAGTGCCTCCCCGACCTGCTCGGCGACCACGCCGTGGCCACCGTCGGCCGGGTCGCCGTCGAGCCCAACGCCATCAACGTGATTCCGTCACGGGCGGAGTTCACGGTGGACCTCCGCGCGGCCGACGATCATGCGCTCGAGCTCGGCGACGAGCGGCTGCGGGCGCTCGTTGCGGCGGCGGCCCAGCGCCGCGGCCTATCGCACGAGATCGTCCGCACCGAGAGCCTGCCGGCCGTGCGGCTCGACCCGGCGCTCGCCGATCGCGTGCGCGCGGCCGCGGGGGGCGTGGGGCTCTCGCCCCTGCCCGAGGCGGTGAGCGGCGCGCTGCACGACGCGGCGATCCTGGCGCCGCTCGTGCCGACCGTGATGCTGTTCGTGGCCAGCCGCGACGGGATCAGCCACAATCCGGCCGAGTTCAGCCGGATCGACGACATCGCGGCCGCCACCCGGCTGCTCGCGGCCGTCGTCGGCACCGACCCGGCCTGACCCTCCCGAGCCCGTCGCCATGCCGTGCCCGCTCGCCGAGCTCAATGCCTGCGACCTGCCGCGGTTTCTCGAGGTCTGCGGGCCGCTCTACGAGCACTCGCCCTGGGTGGCCGAGCGAGCGTTTTCGTCGCGGCCGTTCGCCTCGCGGGACGAGCTTCACGCCGCGCTCGTCGCCGCGGTGGCCGCGGCGACGGCCGACGAACAGCTCGCCCTGATCCGCGCCCATCCCGACCTCGTCGGCCGGCTCGCCCGCGAGGGGCGGCTCACGGCCGCGTCCACGACCGAGCAGGCGGCGGCGGGCCTCGACACGCTGGCGCCCGACGACGTCGTCGCCTTCGAGCGGTTCAACCGGGCTTACCGCGACCGCTTCGGCTTCCCGTTCGTGATCTGCGCGCGGGAGAACCGCAAGGATGCGATCCTGGCCGCCTTCCCGGTGCGGCTCACGCACACGGAGGAGCAGGAACGGGCCACGGCCCTCGCCGAGATCGGCACGATCGGCCGCCTGAGGCTGATGGACGCGGTCAGCGACCGCTGAACCACGCGACTCGCGCGAGCCCAATCGCGTGAGCGGCCCGGGTCCAGGAAGCCCAATCGCGTGAGCGGCCCGGGTCCAGGAAGCCCAATCGCGTGAGCGGCCCGGGTCCAGGAAGCCCAATCGCGTGAGCGATGGGGACTGCCCCCGTGTCCCACCGCGGATTCGCCGCGTGGAATCGCGAGCCACGTATACTCGCCGGCATCCGGAGGCTGTTCCTCATGGCTCGACTCTCGACGCACGTGCTCGACACCGCCACGGGAGGCCCCGCGGCGGGGGTGCGGATCGATCTGCACCGGCTCGACGTGGAGGGGCCGCCGCGGCACGTGACGTCGGCCGTCACCAACGCCGACGGCCGCACCGACGAGCCGCTCCTGACGGGCGACACCGTCGCCGCGGGCACCTACCGGCTCACGTTCCACGTGGGCGAATACTTCGCCAGGGTCGGCTCGCCCGACGCCTGCCGGTTTCTGCGCGAGGTGCCGGTCGTGTTCGGCATCGACGATCCGGCGGGGCAGTACCACGTGCCGCTGCTGGTCTCGCCGTGGAGCTACAGCACGTACCGCGGGAGCTGAGCATGCGGTGGGACGTGGTGATCCGTGGCGGAACGGTCGTGGGGCCGGCGGGGCCCGGCCGCGCCGACGTCGCGATCACCGCCGGCCGGATCGCCGAGGTCGGGCCGGAGATCGCCGGCAACGCCGCCGAGACGATCGATGCCAGCGGCTGCCACGTGCTGCCCGGCGTCGTCGATCCGCACGTCCACTTCAACGATCCCGGCCGGGCCGACTGGGAAGGCTTCGCCACCGGCTCGACGGCGTTTGCGGCCGGCGGCGGCACGCTCTTCATCGACATGCCGCTCAATGCCTCGCCCCCCACGCTCGATGCGGCGTCGTTCGACGCCAAGCACGCCGCGGCCCGCGGGGCGGCCCGCACCGACTTCGCGCTCTGGGGCGGGATCGTGCCCGGCAACGTGGAGCGGCTGCCCGAACTCGCCGCACGGGGCGTGGCCGGCTTCAAGGCCTTCATGAGCGGCAGTGGCATCGACGATTTTCAGGCGGCCGACGACGCCACGCTCTGGCAGGGCATGAAGGTGGCGGGCCAGCTCGGGCTGCCCGTGCTCGTGCACGCCGAAAACGACGCGCTCACCGCCGCCCTCGCGCGGGAGGCGACGGCTGCGGGCCGCACCGGCATTCGCGACTACCTCGCGTCGCGGCCGGTCGTGGCGGAGGTCGAGGCGATCCGCCGGGCGATCACGCTGGCCGCCGATGCCGCCTGCCCGCTGCACATCGTGCACGTGTCGAGCGGCGCGGGCGTGGTCGCCGTCGTGGAGGCCCGGGCCCGGGGAGTGGACGTGACCTGTGAGACCTGCCCGCACTACCTCGTGCTCACCGACGACGACGCGGAGCGGATCGGAGCGGCCGCCAAGTGTGCCCCGCCGCTGCGGCCCGCCGCCGTGCAGGCCGACCTCTGGGGGCACGTGCTCGGCGGCGACGTCGCGTTCGTCGCCTCCGACCACTCGCCGGCACCCGCGTCGATGAAGCAGTCGGCCAGCTTCTTCGAGGTCTGGGGGGGCATCGCGGGGGTGCAGGTGACGCTCGGGCTGATGCTCGAGGAGGGGCATGGCCGCCGCGGCCTCCCGCTCGCCGACCTCGTGCAGCTCACGTCGCGCGGGGCCGTGGAGCGGTTTCGGCTCGGCGACCGGGGCCGGATCGCAGCGGGCTCGATCGCCGACCTCGCGATCGTGGACCTCGCGCATGCGGCGCCGCTCGCCGCGGCCGAGCTTCGCGACCGCCATCGGCTCTCGCCCTACGTGGGCCGTACGCTGCGGGGCCGCCTGCGGCGGACGGTGCTCCGCGGGCAGACGGTGTTCGCGGACGGGCAGGCCGTCGGCCCGGCGATCGGCGAACTCGTCCGGCCCGCGCCGCAGTCGCCGGCGAGGCCGTCATGACCGCCGGGCTGAGGGCGATTCGCGGGCCGGTGCTCAACCCGCTGCCGATGGCGGGCGTGGACTACTGGCCGGACGGCGTGCTCGTGGGGGACGCCCGCGGCCGGATCGTCGCCGCCGGCGCCTGGACCGACATCGCCGCGCGGCTGAACCTCGAGGCCGCGGCGGTGCCGCGCAGCCGAGGGCTCGTCCTCCCGCCGCTGCTCGATGCCCACATCCACATCCCGCAGCACCCGATCCGCGGCCGGTTCGCCGAGGACATCGGCGCCGATCCGCCCGGCGGCCGGCTGCTGGCGAGCCTCGAGCGGAACGTGTTTCCCGCGGAGGGACGCTGCGAGGGCCCCGCCCACGCCCGGCATGTGGTGGCCGACTTTCTCGCCGACACGCTGGCCAACGGCGTGATCGGCGGGGCCGCCTACATGACGGTCCACGCCCGGGCCACGCGGATCGCGCTGGAGCAGCTGCCCGAGCCCTGGAGCGTGGGGCTCGTGCTCATGAACGGCCGTTGCCCGGACTATCTCCGCACCGACGAGCCGGGGCTCGCGGACGACGTGAGTGCCTTGGCCCGCGACTTCGGCCGGCGGCTGATCGTGACCGATCGGTTCGCCGTGAGCGTTGACTCGCCGCTGCGGAAGGCGGGCGTGGCGCTCGCGAAGCGGCACGGCCTGCGGATGCAGACGCACCTCGACGAGCAGCGGGCGGAGAAGAGGCTCGTCGAGGACGTGCTCTATCCCGAGGCGGGCAGCTACACCGGCGTCTACGCCCGCGACGGGCTGCTCGACTGCGAGCCGATCCTGGCCCACTGCATCCACGTGCGGCCCGAGGAGGTGGAGCTGATCGCCGCCACGGCGTCGTCGATCGCCCACTGCCCCGTCTCGAACACGCTCCTGGGCTCGGGCGTGATGCCGCTCGACACGATCCGAGCCGCGGGCATCCCGCACGCCCTGTGCACCGACGTGGGGGCCTCACCGACCACGTCGCTGCTGTGCGAGATGGCGCAGTTTCTCAAGGTCCACGCGGCGTCGTCGGCGGCCGCGACGCCCGAGGAGGCGCTCCGGCTCGTGACGGTGGCCCCCGCGCGGCTGCTCGGGATGGGCGACCGCATCGGCTCATTCGCCCCGGGCATGGAGTGGTCGTTCATCGAGGTGGCCAGCGAGGGGCCCGCGCCGGCGACGGCCCGCGAGGCGATCCTCCATGGGCTGCTGCGGATGTCCGAGGCCGATCTCGCGCCCTGGCGGCAGCCCGACGATCCCCGGTCCGCGGCCATGCGGCGGCTGCGGGGCGAGGGCCTCGACTGCGGGCACGACCTCGCTACGCTCGAAGCCGACGTGCGGGCCACGGCCGCCCGCCTCGAGCACCGCGTGCGGCGGGTGACGCGAGGGGGCGAGACGGTGTGGGAGTCGCACGGGGCGGTGTGAGGCCGGCAGACCGGCCGTGGTGAACTCACGAACGGGAGGCTGCGAGATGCTGATGGGACGCCTGGTGATGCCGTGCCTGGCGATCGTCCTGCTCGTGGGGCAGGGCGGGGCCGCGGAGCCCGTCCGGATGGGCTGCGGCATCATGACCTTCGACACCGTGCCCGGCTGGGGGCTCGACGAGCAGGGCACGTCGCAGATCGGCCCGACCCACGGCAGCGTGGTCGTGGACACCAAGGGGCAGGTCTACACCAGCTCCAGCCTCGGGATCTTCGTGTTCACGCCGGAGGGCAAA
>JBIIMU010000089.1:0-8142 GCA_044337845.1 Pirellulales bacterium
GTCCGCCCGGAAGCAGGCCTATGCGGAAGACCTCCAGCAGTGGATGCGCGACGCCGACGAGGCCGGCAAGCTGGCCGCCGCCTTCCAGGCCGAACTGGGCCGCTCCGAGGCGCAGCGGCGGGCGGTCAACGCCGACGTGATCCGGCTGGCCCGCGAGCTGCGGGCGGCCATGGGAGCCCTGGTGGCGAGGATCGACGGGATCGCCCCGCCACCCACGCAGGGGGCGGCGGCCACCCCCTAGTCCTGCCCGCGGCATCGACGCCCGTCGGGGCCGTCGGATACATTGGCGGCTTGCCTCGGTCGCCCCGTGCGCGGTGCGCCGTTCCTCGCAGGATTTCACGCCCCATGACCGCCGCCACCCGCGCCGGACACACCAACACCCACCGTCTCCGCCGGGCGGTCCATCACAACAAGCTGGCCAGCAAGCGCGGCGTGCTCGAGCGGATGTTCACGCTCTGGTTCCGGGGGTTCGTCTACAACCAGATCTGGGAGGATCCCCGGGTCGACGCCGAGGCCCTGCGCATGGGGCCCGACTCGAGCATCCTCACGATCTCGAGCGGGGGCTGCAACGTCCTCAACTACCTGATCCATCGCCCCAAGCGGATCGTGGCGATCGACCTCAACGCCAATCACATGGCGCTGACGCGGCTGAAGATCGCCGCCCTCAAGCACCTCCCCGACTACGAGTCGTTCTACAACTTCTTCGGGTACGGCAAGCATCCCGACAACGTCGCCGCCTACAACCGCTACCTCCGCGACGCCCTCGACCCCGACACGCGGGCGTTCTGGGAGACGACCGACTGGCCCGGCAAGGCCATCGGGCCCAAGCGCATCAACTACTTCAAGACCGGGTTCTACGAGAAGGCGAAGCTCGGGCAGTTTCTGCGGGTCGTGCACGGGCTCGCCCGGAAGATGGGCCGCGACCCCACCGCGATCCTCCGGGCGACGAGCGTCGCCGAGCAGGAGCGGATCTTCGACGAGCAGTACTCGGCCCTGTTCGACAACCGGATCGTCCGCTGGATGGGCCGCCAGCCGGTGGCGGTCTACAGCCTCGGCATCCCGCCGAGCCAGCACGCCGCGATGCTCGAGGAGCACGACGGTGACGGCAGCCGGCTGTTCGACATGTACAAGCAGCGGCTCCGGCGGCTGGCCTGCGGGTTCCCGCTCGACGACAACTACTTCACGTGGCAGGCCTTCGGCCGCCGGTACGACCACGAGGGCCGCCGCGCGCTTCCCGACTACCTCAAGCGGGAGAACTACGAGACGATCAAGCAGGCGGTCGGCTGCGTGGAGACCCACATCGCCTCGCTCGCCGACCAGATCCGGCACGAGCGGCCCGGCAGCCTCAACTCCTTCATCCTCCTCGACAGCCAGGACTGGATGCCGCCGGCCGTGATCGACGAGCTCTGGACCGAGATCGCCGCGGTGGGGGCGGCCGGCACGCGGGTGATCTTCCGCACCGCCGGCGAGCTCTCGCCGATCGAGAAGTCGCTGTCGCCGGCCACGATGAGCCGGTTCCGGTCGCACGCCGCCGAGGCCCGGGCCCTCAGCGCCCGCGACCGCTCGGCGATCTACGGGATGTTCCACCTCTACGAGCTCGTGGACCCGCAGACCGCATGAGCGAGACCGTGGCCGCCGATCAGGCCGTGGCGATGGACCGGATGTACCGGCTCACGCGGCACGTGTACGACGTCACGCGGGCCTACTACCTGCTCGGCCGCGATCGGATGCTGGCCAAGGTCGTCACCACCCCGGGCACGAGCACGCTGGAGGTGGGCTGCGGCACGGCCCGCAACCTGATCAAGCTCGCCCGGCGGCCGGAGCCGGGGCTGCTCTGCGGCCTGGATGCCTCGCAGGAGATGCTCGACACCGCGGCGGCGAGCATCGCCCGGGCCGGTGTGCCGGCCGCGGGCCACGAACGGATCCGACTCCGCCAGGGTCTCGCCGAGCAGCTCGACGCGCGGACGATGTTCGGCCGCGACGAGCCCTTCGACACGATCTTCTTCTCGTACTGCCTGTCGATGGTGCCGACGTGGCCCGGGGCGATCGAGGCGGCGCTGGCCAACCTCAAGACCGGCGGCCACCTCGTGATCGTCGACTTCTGGGACCAGCGGGACCTGCACCCCGTGTTCGCGGCGGGCCTGAAGCGCTGGCTGGCCATGTTCCACGTGCACTACCGGCCGGAAGTCCACGACGCCCTGGCGGCCCTGGGCACCACCGGCCGCGCCGACGTGACGTTCGAGTCGGTGGCCAAGCGCTACGCCTACATCGCCTCGCTCCGCAAGCGGTGACGCCTACGGGAGCAGGAACACCAGGCCGGTGACCGTGGCGGCCTCGACCGCCATGCCGCGGAGGCTGATCGGGATCGCCGGCACGGTCCACGGGGCACAGTCGCCCGGCCGGTAGTAGCCGAGCGGATAGACACACTCCCAGGGCAGCTCCACGCCCATCTTGTAGGGCAGCACGGGCAGCGTCGTGAAGAAGTGGGCCGCCGAGAAGAAGGGGTCGGCGAGCGGGCCGTGCGAGTGGCCATACCGTTCGAGCTGCCAGTCCTCGAAGTAGAGCGGCTTGTGGCAGTAGCCGGCCGCCTTCCATGTGAACAGCGTGGTGGCGAAGCGGCGTGGCTCGAAGGTCTCCCCCTCGAGGCGGCACTCGCACGGATAGTCGTTGCCCGGGCGGCCGCCCACGCGGATGTCGAGATCGATGCCCGCCAGCCGGTCTTCGCGGAGCCGCTGCAGGGCCTCCCGGCAGTCCTCGTTCTCCTCGGCACAGGGCTTGCGGGCGGTCTTGGCGTCGTCGTCGCCGTCGTCGTCCGCCGCAGCGGCCGCGACGGGCGCGACCACGCCGACGGCGTCGGGGGCGTGGAGAAACGTCCGCCACTCCTCCGCGGTCGCCACCAGCCCGAACAGGAAGGCGGCCGCGACCCCGAGAACCGGCTCACTCCGGCTTCGCGTGCTCCGCGGTGTAGTTCGGGGCTTCCTGGGTGATGACGATGTCATGGGGATGGCTCTCGCGGACGCTGGCGGCGGTGACCTGGGTGAACTTCGCCTCGGTCCGGAGCTCGTCGATGGTCCGCGTGCCGCAGTAGCCCATGCCGGCCCGGAGGCCGCCGACGAGCTGGTAGACGAACACGCTCATGGGCCCCTTGAAGGGCACCCGACCCTCGACTCCCTCCGGCACGAGCTTGTCGCTGCCGCGACCGGTGACCTTCTGACGGTAGCGCTCGCTCGAACCCTGGACCATCGCCCCGAGCGATCCCATGCCGCGGTAAGCCTTGAACGTCCGCCCCTGATAGAGGACGGTCTGCCCAGGGCTTTCCGCCGTGCCCGCGAGCAGCCCGCCGATCATGCAGCAGCTGGCCCCCGCGGCGATCGCCTTGGTGATGTCTCCCGAGTAGCGAATCCCTCCGTCGGCGATCACCGGCACGCCGGCGCCGGCCGCCTCCTGCGAGGCCTCCCAGACCGCCGTGATCTGGGGGACGCCCACGCCGGAGATGACCCGCGTGGTACAGATCGACCCGGGACCGATCCCAACTTTGACTCCATCCGCGCCAGCCTTGATGAGATCGCGACAGCCTTCCCGGGTTGCCACGTTCCCCGCAACCACCTCGATCTCCCAGCGTTTCTTGATTGCCGAGACTGTCTCCAGGACGTTGGCGGAGTGGCCGTGGGCGCTGTCGACCACCAGAATGTCGACCCCCTTGGCGATCATGGCCGCCGCGCGGTCGTGATCGAACACCCCGATCGCCGCCCCCACCCGCAGCCGGCCCTGCCGGTCCTTGCAGGCGTTGGGGAAGCGTTTCATCATGTCGATGTCCTTGATCGTGATCAGGCCGGTGAGCAGCCCCTGCGCGTCGACCAGCAGCAGCTTCTCCACCTTGTTGGCCATCAGGATCGTCTCGGCCTCGTCGAGCGACACCGTGCCGGTGGCGGTCACGAGCCCCGACTTCGTCATGATCTCCGCGATCGGCGTCTCGCCACTCTCCAGGAAGCGGAGGTCGCGGCGGGTGATGATGCCCACGAGCCGGCGGCCGTCGGCGGTGATCGGCACGCCCGAGATGTTCTGCTGATCCATCACCTCCCGAGCCCGGGCCACGGTGGCCGACGGGGGGCAGGGTGACGGGATCCATGATGATCCCGTTGGCGCTCCGCTTGACCTTGTCCACCTCCTCGGCCTGCCGCTCGATGGAGAGGTTCTTGTGGATCACCCCCAGGCCGCCCTCCTGGGCGAGGGCGATCGCCATCTCGCTCTCCGTGACCGTGTCCATCGGCGAGGAGACGATCGGGATCTTGAGCTGGATGCCGCGGGTGACGCGGGTGCTCGTGTCGACCTCCGACGGCACCACCGCCGAATACCGGGGCACGAGGAGTACGTCGTCGAAGGTGATTCCGGTGGCGACGATTTTCCCGTCCATGAGGCCTCCCTGTCCGTGGCTGCGCGGTGGAAAAGCCGCGGATTATGGGGCCCCGGCCTCCGGAACGGCAACGACCGGCCCGCCCGAGGCCGGTTTCCCGGGGGCCCGCACGGCGCCAAACCGTGTTCTAGGTTTGTGGTGCCCTTCGAAACCGGCGCTCGCCGGGGGCCAACCCGTCACCTCCGGTTCCAGCATGCGACCCCTCGACGACCACGCCAGCGCGACGCTTTCCCCGGCCCTCCGAGCCGTCACCGCCCCGGAGATCGCGACGGTTCCCGACCGCGCCGCGATGGAGGCCCACCTGGCCCGCGCCCGGTACGGCCGGTTCACGCTCACCGAGGCCGTCCGCCCGGGGTGGCAGCTCGACGTCGTCCCGCAGGCCGGGTTCCGCCACGACGCCTACGTCGACCCGCGGACCGGCGCGAGAATGCCGGCGGTCATCGCCGCCGTCTCGAGCGAGGACCTGTTCGCCACGTTCCTCGACCTGCTGGAACCGCTCGGCGACACCTGCGACGTCGTCCTCGAGTCGTCGCACGAAGCCGCCGGGGAGCGTCGGGAGTTCACCCGCGAAGGGGTGGAGCGGCTGATCCTCGAGAGCATGCTCTGGGAATACGAAGACCTGCTCCTCAACGACGGGTGCACCTCGATCGCCGTCATGCACCCGGAACTCTCGGTCGAGGTGCAGCTCGACGAGCACAAGCTGCTCGTGGTCTACGCCCAGTCGCGGCTGCCCTTCGAGCGGATCCTGCGGAATCGCGGCCTCGAGCGGAACGACCGCATCCGCTTCATCTCGCAGGGCGAGCACCTGCACACGTCGCACGCCCGGCACGCCCGGCAGTTCGACGAGATCGCCACGCGGCTCGGCGCCTGCTGAGCAGGCCGCCACAGGCGATCGCCGCCGCCCACGCGGCGGTCGCCGGCTCCGGCACGACGGCCACGCCGGCCGCCGCCGCGGGCAGGTAGCCGCCGGCGTCGTAGAGACCCGTGCCCAGGAAGTCGGCCGCGTCGAGGATGTCGAGCAGGCCGTCGTAGGTGAAGTCGCCGTCCTGCCAGTTGGCGGCGAGCCCGGTGTCGAACCGGCCGCCCGCCACGAAGTTGGCGGCGTCGAGGATGTCGACGACGCCGTCGAGGTCGGTGTCGCCGGCGGCCGCGAAGCCCACGCGCATCGAGCCGTCTCCCGCGGCATACCAGCCGACCGCGCGGCCCGCCCCCACGCCGTCGGCCGCCACCGCGGCCGACGTGATGCCGCTCGTGCCGGTCCAGAGACCCGTGGCCCGGCCGGCCAGCACGTCCGCCTTCAAGGCCGCGGCCGAGATGCCTCCGGCCGCGATGTCGATCCGGCCGGCGCCCAGATCGAGCCGCGCCGCCCGCGTCTCGTCGATCGACAGGAGCGATACCGCGAGCGATCCCGCGGCACCGGCCGGCAGCACGAGCGTGCCCCCGGCCACGGTGAGCCCGCCGGCCACCGTCCCCGAGGCCAGGGCCGCCGCCGACCGCACCTCGAGCGTGCCCGCGACCAGCCGGGTGCCGCCGGTGGCGGTGCTGGTGCCGGCCAGCACGAGCCGCCCGGAGCCCGTCTTGAGCAGCCCGGCCGTGCCGCTGATGGGCCGTTCGATCAGGAGGGTCCCGGCGTCGACACCGATCGCCGTCGAGCCGCCGGCGAGCACGATGCCGCCGCTGCCCGCGGCCAGCGTCACCGTGCCCGACAGGCTGCGGAGGGCCCCCGTGCTGCCGCTCACGCCGAGCCCGCGGAGCGTGAGGATGCCGTTCGTGTTGCCGATCCCCACGCCCACGAGCTGCAGTGCCGCCCCGGCTTCCACGCCCACCTCGTTGAAGGACCAGCCGAAGGCATCCGCGTGCGTGGCCCGCGTCGTGCCCTCGGCGAGCGACCACGTGGCCTTGAAGGCGTTGCTGCCGCCGCTCGACGCGGCGAGCGTGAGCGTGCCGCTGCCGAGCTTCTTCAGCACCGCATCCGTGCCGGCCGTCGAGCCGAGCCGCGCCGCGAGCACGAGGTGGCTCGAGCCCCGCACCTCCCACGCCTGGCCGGCCGCGAGCACGAGGTCGCCCGGAGCCCCGGAGCCCCCCGCATCGCCGGCGAGCGTGTGGCTGCCGGAAAACACCGTCACGCCGTTCGCCCCGAGCGTGAGCCGGCCGCTGGTGCCGCCCACCCGAAGCGTGAGCGGCGCCGCCGGAGCGTCGAACTGCACGCTGCTCACGGTCGTGCTGACGCCGGGCCTGGTCGTCAGCGCGGTCGAGCCGGCCGCGGTGAACACCACGTCGGTGCGGGCCGACGGGGCCGACGCGTTGGTCCGCGTGCCGAGGGTCCGCGACCAGTTCGTCCAGCCGCCCGTGCCGCTCGTCCAGAGCGTGCCCTGGTCACCCACCCAGAATCGCAGGTCCACGCCCGTGGCCCGCCGTTCCGCGAGCTGCGCGCGATACAGGCTGTCGGTCGGATTGCCCACCGCATCGCCGAGCGTCACCCGGGTTCCCAGCGAGTCGTAGGTGCCGACCTTGCCCCCCTCCGTGACGAGCGTGCCGACCGAGCCGATCAGCCAGTTCGTGGCGGTGGGCGGGTTCTGCACGATGAAGCTGTTGGCCTTGGAGTTCCAGACCACCGAGTTGGCCCCCGCCCAGCCGTGCCCGGTGCCCATGTTGCCGCGGTCGCGAATGTTGATCGAGTGGCCGGTCACGGAGACGTTGTCGAAGAGGATCCCCGTCGCCCAGCGATGGTGCGTGCCGACGTCGTTCTTCGCGGAGGTCGCGGTGCCGCTGACGAAGGCCGACGGGCCGGTCACGTTCGAGCCGGTGACGAAATCGTGGCGTCCCTCCGCCGCGGTCGAGTCGATCACGAGCGTGAGCTGGCCATCGACGTTGTAGGTGTAGCGGCGGCTGCCGGTGATCGTGCCCGAGGGGAGCAGCGAGCGGGCGTCGCTCGTGGTCACGAACGCGGCGTCGTTGCGCACGGTCGTCGCGGCGTAGGGGAAGTGGCGGGCCTCGATCTGCCGGATGAAGACGTGCTCGGCGGCGTTCACGCCCACGAAACTCCACGACCGGGCCTCGTTGAGCTCGTCGCGGGCGGCCAGAGACTGCCCCACGAGGTTTTCCACGCCCACGTGGGTGATCCGGCCGCCCGACGTGAAGCCGCTGAACCGCTGGATCGTGCCGCCGCCGTAGGCGGGCTCGATCGCCGAGGTGATCGGCGCGTCGACATACACCCGATTGCCCTCGATCCGCGTGATCACCCGGCCGGAGTTCTGCTGGCGATCGCCGGGCTGCCAGGGGTTGTCGAGGAGGTTCATCTTGGTGGCGTCGATCCACGCCTGGTTACTCGACCAGTTCACGTTGATCGTGTGGCCCACCGAGAGGCCCGCGGTCGAAGCCACGGTGAAGCTGGTCGCTCCGACCGGCACCCGCGCATCGGCGATCGCGATCTTGGAAAACCCCGAGAAGTTGGGGGCCGGCGTCGTGCTGCCGATGGCGATCACGTCCCGCGTGCTCGTGCCCGTGGCGATCAGCCGTGTGGCCGACCCGGAGGCGAGATCGCGGCCGGAGCCGCGCAGGACGATCCCGCTGGCGGCGATCGTCAGCTGCCCGGCGATCTCATGGTCGCCGGGCCCGAGCTGCACCGTGCCGCGGTAGCCGCTCGCCTGCAGCGGCAGCGCCGCCACGGAGTTGAGGGCCGCCTGGATCCGCGCCGTCGCATCCCCCGTGGTCGCGGACACGGTCAC